>NZ_BCVS01000035.1:0-20822 GCF_001591865.1 Lacticaseibacillus pantheris DSM 15945 = JCM 12539 = NBRC 106106 | reverse complement strand
GTCTCCGGCACGCGGGTACTGCTTGGCGGCATCATGAGCTGGGCTAACCGCAGTGATGTGGAGATTCTGGCGACGACCAGTGTGCCGTCAGTAAGCTCTGGCTCGACCTACACGGTTCAGTCGGGTGATAGTTGGTGGTCGATTGCTTACAAATATGGCATGAGCATGTATACTTTGGCTTCTAAGAACGGCAAGACTATCAACAGTGTTATTCATCCCGGAGACGTTCTCCGAGTATCTGGCACAAGCTATTCAAGCGTAGCAAGCCACACGTACTACACAGTCCGCTCTGGTGATAGCTTCTGGAGTATTGCCAGCAAGTACGGCATCAGTATTTACACACTGGCAGCCAACAACGGCAAATCAATCTATAGCCTGATCTATCCCGGCGAAAGTCTGTATATCCGGTAACAAAAAGTCCTCTGCTCGCTAACGCGGGTGGAGGACTTTTTGTGATGTTGCAAATTTAGTGGTGAACAAAGTTAACAAATTTGTTTACAATCAGTCAAAAGTGTTGTATTACGAAAATCAGAAGTATATGATGTTGACAGTGACATGGGTGACACTAAATGTGGTGCGGAGGAACTGACGTGAGTCAAATTGATAAGCTAGAGGTAAAAATAAGACGGAATCCGCGCCAAGTTACGTTTCGAGAAATGAGACGACTTTTAGAAAACTACGGATTTAAAGTTGTAAACGATACCGGTGGCAGTCACTTTATTGTATATAATCCTAGTCTTGATTACCCGATGAAGCCGCTTCCTGATCACGGGAAGGACCTTAAATCGTATCTTGTCAGATATTTTTTAAATGCGATTGACGATTTGAAGAACTAAATAGTTTTTTAAATAAGTGGGGGAACATCATGGAAAACAAAAGCTTAGATTATTATATAAATTTGAAATACAAAATTGATATCTCACCGATTGATGACGAAGGTGAAAATTACTACAGCGCTTCAATTCCGGAATTGCCAGGTCTTGAGGTTTTTGAAGATACTATCGAAGAGGCTTTGACCAGTCTTGAGGATGCTAAAAGGTCTTGGATCGCAGTAGCTTTAAAAAGAAATCTTCCAATACCTGAACCTGTTTTAATGAAGAAAGAATATTCAGGAAGAATAACGTTACGAACATCAAAAAACTTGCATAGAGAGCTCGTTATGAATGCTGAACGAGAAAATGTTAGTTTGAATAGTTTTTTGAATGAGACATTACAAGTGGGACTGACTCAAAAGTCCACTAGTGAGGCGGTTAAGTCCGGCTTGCAAGTTGGTTTGTCAGTTTTTAAGGAAATGTTTCAAATATCGGCAAGTTTTATAAGCAATACAAGCTTTAACGATAAGGGTATCAAACCACTAAAAATACAAGGACCTATAAAAAAGGCTACCAAAGTTATAGAAACAGAAAATACGTATTCAATAAATGACGTGAGTGCTAATGGCGTAACAATGACCGTATTGTGAGGTTAATAATGAGGATAGGTGTAGTAGACATTTCAATTCAGACACTTGAGTTTAGAACACAGCCATTTTTCAAAGAAGATGATCAAGTTAATGATGCTGGAAAATCAGTTCTGAAAATGGAACCAGCTACTAATAACAACATTTTTAAAGAACAAAAAGGGAAAAAGTTTATTAAGGGAACTGTCACAACAGATTATCGGACGCGTGAATTTGTTCTTTCAGGGACAATCGTTGGCAACTTCTTAGTTTCTGACGAGTTTTATAAGTATGTCGAAGATGAAAGTAATTCTCGAGAGATTACTGAAGAAAATAAAAAATCGTCTACTGAAATAATGAGATTGTTAATTGATAAGTTTAGAGTTTATGTTGGTTTGCTTTCATCTGAGGCACGAGAAATTGCAACTTTTCCGGAGTTGAGCGAGAAACCCACCATAGACGGAGATAAAAAATAATGTCGGCTTGACATTGAAAATAGGCCTCCTACCAGCAATGGCGGGAATTTTAGATAAGTATCTTGAGGCACACAGCCTCACACGCTATCGGCTAGCAAAAGATAGCGGCATCAGTCAAACGACCTGGTTTAACTTCAACTCACGGCCGCTAGAACGCTGGACGGTCAAGCAAGTGCGAGCGCTCGCGGCATGAACTGGCGTGGCATCAAGTACGGCGCTGCGCGAGCTGGAGGAGATTGATCGTGCCTTAGCGGGTATACCAGCAGCTACTAAGTTACGAAGAGCTGTATACACCGCGTACCACGCGAGCGATGGACTGACTCACTACCTAGCGGTGCGCGACAATGGCGCGGCACTGGGAGCATTCCGGTAACACAATTGCATGACTAAGTAACCTCACCCTGATGGGTGGGGCTTTTTTTAATAATTTCGACATTTAATTTGAGCGGTGCTATAATCAAGTCGTTCGAACGAGTGTTTTCACACCTTCCAGCATGTTAACACTTTCGTTCCTACTCCTCTATACTCTTAGCAGAAATGCTAGGGGTATTTTGTTTAAAAACATATTATAAAATTGTATACGCATTAGTAAAACATGTGTATAATCAGTTCAGAGGCGTTGCTAAGACTCCAAATTATCTGTTCAACAACACTGTATGCAAGTTTAGGTACCGTCTAACGGGGGTTCTACTTCTTTTGTTCGTTTACGATTTGGTAGATATCAGACAACGCCTGTGGTTTTTATGCTGAAAATGCTTTTAACCACAAATTGCAAAGTCGGCAACGCCTCTTGGGGACTTCTCTACTGCACGTGGGAAGTCTCTTTTTATTGATTGGATCTTTAATTTGGTGTAATCTTTGTTTGTGGTCAGGGCGTAGCCACATATTCGGTCATGGTAGTATAATGCACCCCTCACAAACCACTCCCCAATGGTAAATATTACCCAAACAACGTCACTCAATTTATGCGCCCATACATATTTGTGTATGGTTTAATTTAGCGCTTGGTAGTATTAATTAAGCGAGGCTGTACTAATTAAAAATAGCGATACCGATATAGTCGGCGTCGCTGTTTTTGTGTAATCTCCATACAAAAGAAACGAGCTTTAGGGGGCAGTCGATTGGGCCACTTTTCCTGTGGATAACTAGGCAGGGCGGAGTAAATACGGAACAAGGACGTACAAAGTGCCATTTTGCGGCACTTGTACGTCCTTTTCGCTTTTATTCAAACATTGGGGGGAGTTATTAAATGCAAGTAAAATTAAAGCGTCAGCGTAAGGGATTTACGCTCATTGAGGTGTTGGCAGCGCTAGCCGTGATTGTAATTTTGACGATTACGTTGATTGCGACCGTTAAGGGGCAAATGGACCACGCGGAAACCAAGAATGTTGCAACAATCGTGCGGAGTGTTAACGCGCAGTTGGCGGTGCAAACACCCGACTTGGAGAATGCTGGGGGTCTTAATTCACTAGGCGAGTTGCGGGACCAGGGTTTAATTAGTGCTGCTCAATACACGCAACTAGTGGATGCAGGTGTCAAAGTTGCGCAGACGGGTACTGACGTGGCTTTGAAGGCGCCGGCTGGTAAGTAGACATGCGGCGACGCCCGGGTTTTACCATGATTGAAGTGTTGATGGTGTTGGTTGTGGTAGCCACACTGGCCGTTTTTACCATTACGGTGGGACAGCGATGGGAACAGCGACGTGTTGAAGACGCCTTTTTTGAGCGTGTGCGGACTGAATGGCAGTATGAACTAGCGGCAGCTAAGGTGAATGGCAAAGCGGTGGTGGTCAACTGGGATGTACAAAATTATGTCGTCGAATTTTCAAACCCTAAACGGCCGCTGGTTGATACGACGGGCACCGTTCGGGTGGTAATTCCACGGACATTAGTAATTGGGGGTGGCTCGTTTCATTGGGATATTACCGCGAAAGGCAAAGTTACCCAACCCCATGAAACGATTTTGTCATCGACGGTTGGACCGCCGCATCGGGTTGCGATAGAAATGGAGTGGGGGCAATTAGATATTGGCACGGTCGATTAGCTGGTTCATTATTAGTGGAACACATCGCTGCCATTATGGTAATTGCTATGTGTGCACTTATGGTATCCGTGGTTGCACGAACGCACCGTGAGTTTGTACTAATCCCCCGGGATAGGGCGATGGCTGGCCGGGCGGCGATCAATTGCCTACGGGGTCATGCCGCAAATGGATTGATGAAGGAACGGAGTCAGTTGGGTATCGCGTACTATCAGGCAACGATACTAAATGACCATCAGGTGAAGGTGCAAAAGGATGGTACGACGGAGACGTGGACGTTTACGTATGGGCTTCACAATGGTTGAATGCTTGGCGGCTTTGGCAGTTCTGGCTGCGACGGTTTGTCTGTGGTCGCCACTAGTTCAAATTGCCAGCCACATGACGACCAAAGATGAAGAGATGGTTGAGCTACAAGCGGCACAACGGCAATTAGAACGCTATTGCACTGGGGGCAGTGTATCTGGTGAGGGGAACGACACCCTGGTGTTAGTGGATCAGGATGGGGTCAGAAGAACGATTGCACAGTATCATTCTCAAGCTAACGGGAACATTCTGCGGGTAGAAACCGATAACGGTGGCTACGTGCCGATATTAATGCACGCCCGCAAGTTACTCATTGATACTTTGGCAGACAATACCTGGGTCTATAAGGTGACCATGGACGATGGACTAACTTTTAGGGGGGTGTTGACCAATGGGCAGACGACATCAAGGTAGCGTGTTAGCGAGTGCACTACTAATCTTGTTGGTAATCGGTGCGATGACTTTTTGGATGGTGCCGCAAATGTTGCGTTGGCGCACACAATACGAGTTAGAGGAGCGTGCCAACCGTAACGCGTTAAATAATTGGGTTCGGCTGGATAAAGTTACAGAATCGTCAAAACGTGGCGCTATCACGGAAAAACAGCCATTGGGGCAATGAAAGTTTGTCTTGGTATTAGTAAGCGCTAATGTCAACATTACGGAAATAACGCCGTGATAGCCTTGAAAACCACGTCCTACACCGGTAAGATTAGTGTAGTAAATTTACCGATAGGGAGTGTGTCTGAGTGGCCAATGAGCACATGGAAGAACTGTACAATGCGATGAGCATGGCCAGTTCCACATTACAACGGAATATCGACGGTTCAATGTTAACGGCGCTGACTGAGGTGGCTGAGGACTTACATGCTGGAGATATCCACCATGAGGACGGTCTTCCAGATGCTGAAACGACGGCCCGCCTACAGGAACTATTGTCGCCACTATGGGCGGAGCAATATCAACCAGAAGAAATACGGCAGGCTATCCAGCTAGTATTAGTGAAAGTTATGCAGTTTGACGCCACTGAACCCAACAAGCAGGTTACACCTGATGCGTTGGCAACCCTGGCTACTTACCTAACCACACTCATGCTGCCACAACAGCCACAGGAACTTGCCGTAGCTGACTTGGCAGTGGGCACAGGTAACCTGCTCTTTGCAGTGATTAATGCGTTGCAGGAACAGACCGGAGCGCGCGTTCACGGATATGGTGTGGATAATGATGAGGATGTACTGGCGTTAGCAGGCGTGAGCGCCACTCTCCAGGGGACTGATGTTGATTTGTACCATCAGGATGCGCTGGATACACTAGTGTTTGGTCAAGTGGACGTTGTGGTGTCAGATTTACCCGTGGGTTATTATCCGCTGGATGAACGCGCTGCAGGATTTGAACTGGCGGCCAAGTCTGGTCATTCATATGCCCATCACTTGCTCATTGAACAGGCATTGCGGCAGTTAAAGCCGGGGGGACTAGGGATGTTCTACGTTCCGGCGAACGTCTTCAAAACGGATGAGTCGGCAACATTGACTCAGTGGCTGACTAAGCACGCCTTTTTCCAAGGCTTGTTGACGTTGCCAGAGTCTATGTTTAGTAGTCCGGATGCCCAAAAGTCCTTGCTTTTCCTACAGAAACCTGGGGCTGGAGCACGGCAAGCAACCCAAGTGTTGTTGGGTGAATTTCCGCAACTTGATAATTCAGAAGGGCTTAAACAGTTCGTCAGTGCAGTGCAGTCGTGGTACCAAGCAAACATTCAACTAGGAGACTAATACCAGTGGTTAAAATTCTTGCAGTCAATGCCGGTAGTTCAACGCTTAAGTGGAAATTGTTCGCAATGCCAGAAGAACGGGTGATTGCCCGTGGACTGGTGGACAATCTGGGTTTACCGGGCACTACCTTCACCGTTAAGTACGGTGATGGTCAGCAACTTGTCGAGGAAGAAGATATCCAGAGTGTTGACGTGGCCGTGGATAAGTTAATCCACGAGCTGAAACACCTGCACATTATTGAGGACTACCATGAAATTGGCGGTGTTGGTCACCGGGTCGTTGCTGGTGGGGAGACGTTTAAGGCTTCAAGCGTAATTGGCCCAAAGGAACTGGACCAAATCGAGGCACTGTCTGAACTAGCACCGTTGCACAATCCACCTGAAGCAAAGGGCATTCGGGCCTTCATGCAGGTGCTACCAGATACACCAGAGGTGGGGGTTTTCGACACTGCGTACCATACAACTATTCCCGAGATGAATTACCTGTACAGCATTCCGATGCAGTACTACCGTGATTTTGGCCTCCGGAAGTACGGTGCACACGGAACGAGCATTCGTTACGTGGTGACACACACCGCGAAAATGTTGCACAAACCCATGTCTGAATTGAACCTGATTGTCATGCACATGGGTAGTGGTGTTTCGGTGACCGCCGTTAAGAACGGTGCGAGCTACGACACCTCCATGGGGTACACTCCTGTTTCAGGGGTCACCATGAGTACGCGCAGTGGGGATGTTGATCCTTCACTGGTTGCCATGTTGATGAAGAAGTTGCAATTAACTGATCCGGATGATGTGATTAAAATTTTGAACACCGAATCCGGCGTCTTTGGAATTTCGGAACTTTCTCCGGATATGCGCAAAGTTGAAGAGACGCGCACAACGCGGCACCAGTCGCAACTGGCCATCGATATATTTGTGAACCGGATGGTGAAGTACGTGGCCGGCTACATTACCGAGCTGGGCCACGTTGACGGGTTGGTCTTCACTGCTGGCATGGGTGAAGGAGACGGTGCTATGCGACAACGTATTATTGATGGCTTACGCGTTTTTGGGGTGCGGATGCACGAGGATCGCAACAATGATGTGCGACCTGAGGACACGGATTTAACCGCTGATGGCTCGACGATGAAAGTACTATTGTTGCCTACCGATGAAGAACTAATGATTGCGCGGGACGTAATGGAGCTGACTAAATGAGCTGGTTAAGTTGGTTTTATTTGGCGGTATTGATACTGGCCCTGATAACGACAGTAGTTGTTGACGGTTCAATCAAAATTGCGGCACGGACACGCTGGGTACGGACAGTGCTCCTGCTAGTTGTCGCGGTTGTGGCCGCGGTTGTTACTTGGGGCACCGCACAAACGGTGGATACTCAGGTTCTGGGTTGGTTCGTCGCGGGGATGTGTTTATTGTTTGCGTGCTGGCGTAGGGGCTTAGCCTTTTGGGCAGTGATTGCCGGACTGGGGTCAGTGCGTGTGTGGGGAGCGATTAGCAAAGTTGAAATTCGTCCCACTCGCGTTGAGGGTCGTAACGAACTATGGACTTACGTAGGCAGCATCAAGGTCAGCCGCTTGGTATTTGACCGCGATGTCAGCGACCTGCGTGATTACCTCCTGAATCATTTATCTGAGCGCCAGGTAACGGTAATAACGGGAACAAATTAATCGAAGTTGTACGAATAGGGGAAGCGGGCATGAGTAATTGCCGGCTTCTTTTTCGATGGTCGAATATCTGGCGGGTGGCCCAACCCAAAACGTAATTTGCTTATTTGTTGCCCATTATTCATCATGATATCTAAATACATGAATTTAGTTCATCAATCGCTGATGAGGTTTCATTACACTTTACTGGGTGGCGGAGTGGTGCTTCGGTATACTGAAAGGGTTAATAACTGGAGGTATCGTTTTGCAATCAACTGAAAAGAATAACGTGCACATGGCGCGTGATCTGAAAAACCGGCACGTGCAGCTCATTGCCCTAGGCGGGACAATTGGGACGGGGTTATTTCTTGGCGCGGGACAGACCATCCATCAGGCTGGGCCGGCAATATTGTTGGCCTATATTGTGACCGGATTGGTTTGCTTTTTGATGATGCGCGCACTGGGCGAATTATTACTGAGCGATACTACTAAGCACAATTTTATTGATTTTATTTCCGAATACTTGGGTGTTAAAACTGGTAAGGTCATTGGCTGGGTTTACTGGGTTTGCTGGATTGCGGTTGCGATCGCTGAAATTACCGCGGTGGGGCTCTACGTCAAGTACTGGATTCCCGGGTCACCACAGTGGGTGTCAGGACTGATTACGTTAGTTCTGCTACTATGCCTCAACCTAATTAGTGTCGGTGCGTTTGGTGAAACTGAGTTTTGGTTTGCACTCATTAAGGTCGTAGCGATCGTTATTCTAATTGTTGTGGGGCTAGTATTAATCTTCCTGCACGTCAAAACGCGGGAAGGTAACGCATCCTTTAGCAACCTAACCGCGTTTGGCGGCTTCTTTGCCCAAGGTGCTGGCGGCTTTTTCTCGTCGTTCCAAATGGTGGTGTTCAGCTTTGTGGGTATCGAAATGGTGGGGCTCACCGCTTCCGAAACGGCTGATCCCCATCACGTTATTCCGAAGGCCATCAACGAAATTCCGGTACGGGTGATTCTATTCTACGTGGGCGCGCTACTCGTAATTATGTCCGTATTCCCGTGGAGTGCGGTCTCTACCAGTTCCAGTCCGTTTGTGCAGGTGTTTGATAATGCTGGCATCTCTGCTGGTGGCGATATTATTAACTTCGTGGTGCTTGTGGCTGCTGCTAGTGCCTGCAACTCTAGCCTTTATTCGACGGGACGTCTACTCTTTGGGATGGGCGTGACCGGGAAGCACCCAGTACTACGTTATTTTGGCCGTTTGAATCACCGGCAGGTTCCGGCGCGGGCCATTGCTGCTAGTGCCGGTATGATTGCTTTGGGTGTCATTTTGAACATTATCATTCCGGCGTCAATTTTCACTGCTGCTTCCTCTGCCGCAACGACGTGCTTCTTATTTGTGTGGGGGGCACTCGTGCTGACCCATCTACGCTATCGCCGGGCCAATCCCCAAGGGCATGAATTCCGCTTGCCGGGGGCGCCGTTCACTGATTATTTAGTTTTGGTATTTCTGATTATGGTGTTTGTAGTAATGGCCTGGTTACCTTCAACTAGAGCCGCATTGATAGTTGCCGTGGCCTTTGTCCTGGTTGTATGCGTATTGACTGGCGTTTGGCGCCGGGATCGTCACGTTGAATAAAAAATTGTGGAATCAAAAAAAGGCTTCCTCCCCGTACCGTACTTGATCGGTATCAGGAGGAAGCTTTTTACGTGGGTGAACCTTGTTTTAGTCGGTTAGTAACCATTATCTCGGGAGCTTCGGTCAGGGAGTGGCCGGCAGTTGCGGCCAGGTCCGCGTTGGTTGTGATAATAATTAGGCTGACTGCCTGCTCAGTGCAGGCGGCTTTGGCGACGGAGAGGAAGGCGCGAATTTCGGGTCCGCTCAGACGGTCGAGTACGGTGCCGGTCACAATTATTTGTTTGCCGGCCAAAATTTCGCGGAACAGCTGCACGATTAGTATATCGATTCCGTGGAGTTCGGAAGACTGTTGATTTAAAAAGGAACTGTTGCGCATCTGTCGGGGTAGTACGTTCAAATTGTGTTCGTTGCCATTCAGGAAGAGGTTCGAACGTACAGGGAGGTACGGTACTAAGCTACTCTCAGCGGCGATGACGCCGGCGCGTTTGGCCCAACCTGCATCGTTGAGGGCACGGACATATTGGTGAAAGGTGCTAAATGCAGCCGTCAGTGTTGATTGACTGACAAAGTAGACACCGGGGCGGTCAAAAATTGGGTTTAGTTTGGTTGCTTTAATTTTGCGGGTGTTAAAGAGCATGCTGTTACCCCCTTTGCTTAGTTAAGGTGGCTACGTACCGTGCGGGCCTGGGCCATCATAACAATTAAATTGACAATTACGACGGCGCTAATCGCCGCTACGCCGACTGTGGCAAAGCCAACAACGGTGTTGGGTATCTGGCTACTCATCCCGGAGTCCCCGAACAGTAGGGATTGGGGGTTGAAGTCGGTCATGCGTTTGCTCATCATTGTTTTGATACCCTGCAGCATCTCCTGGTGTTGCGTGCCTCGGGGCTGACCAATGGCGTGGGCAAAGATGAACTGGTTGGCTTTGGCCCACCAGTGACTAACCGTTGCGCTGAATAAACTCACGATGACGGATACTATCGTAAAGCCAACGGTGGCGCTGATGCCACCCTCTAAGGCGGTTTGGCTGGCGATGTCGAATGGCTGCTTGCCGGCCCCAATGTACGCAGCCGTTTCTGCTTGCTGGCGGCGGACGAAGATTGCAGCGATGACGATTAGCAATATTAGGTAAATCAAAGTTGCCGCTGCAAACGCGATGTTGTAGTAGTCGGCCTGAGTGGAGTGCGCACGCAACACCGCACTGGTAACGCCGCTAGTGTTGCTACCGGGCAACTCTGCAATCCGCTGACTAAAGTTGGTGGCGTTGGACATCGTGTTGGCAGCGTTAGTGCGGAGGAATAAACCGATTATGGAGTATACCGCCGTCAGCGCCGCAATTAAAATGTTCATTTTACGGTGGTACCGGAGTCCCATAATTGTTCGTTCCATGAACCGCATCAATCATCACCTCTTTATCTAATATTATAGTGACCGATTTTGAACAATGTATGAATTTCTGTGTGCTCATTAATGAATATCCGGTTAATTATGTTATTCGTGTTTGCAATACGACCATCACGGCGGCGCTAAAAACTGTTTGTTGCCCGATGTTGACATATTTAACCAGTCCGACATCTACGGCGCGTTCCGGTCAGAATATGCAATTGTTTGTGCATATTGAATGTGTCTGCCAAGCGGCGCGTTGGGATGGGGACACTTGCGCTCCAGTTTCTAACCGCGGGGCTCCGCTCTCTTAAACGAGCTCCACAGCCCAGAAAGCGACGTATAAGAAAGCCCAGACAAGCATCCAAGTGCAGGATTCTCGTCCGGGCTTCCTTATACTCTGCTTACTAAACGGGCTGCTCCGCTCTCTTAAACGAGCTGCGCCCCGCAGAAACTTGCACGTAACCCGCTACGACAATGAAGCCAGGCCCGGGCTTCACCGCCGTAGCAAGTTACGCTCCAGTTTCTAACCGCGGGGCTCCGCTCTCTAGTTACTACTATCGCTTTCTAAAATTGAACTATCACTAGTTGCGGAAGTACTGCTGCTGGATGAACTGACGCTACTACCAGTTGAATTAGTCTGCTTTTGGACGGCAGCCGGGAACTTCGTGATGTACGATTCGTGGCCGTCCAATTCAGGGGCATCCGTCTTGTAGTCCGACGTAGTACTTTGATCATTATTTTCCGTGTACATTGACGTGCTGGCCGAACCCCTATTTTGTTCCAGTTGGAGAACTTGTTGCAAACTCGTTGTAAAGTCGATTGACTTAGAGTTCACCGGGGTGAAGCCAGCCGGTGTGTAGAACCGGAGCAGGTTTTGCTGGTTCAACCGGTCGGATAGCCGTAGCTCCTTGTTAACTTTCTTCTGGTCGCGGTTAAGCCGAGCCGTGGTTTCTGCCGACAGGTTGTCAGCAACCGCACCGGTACTGTTATCGTAAACCTGGCCGTTGATGACGGTATAGCGTTGCGTGACAAAGTCGCGGTCGCGGAACGCCACTAACTGTTGATGTTGGGTCGAAAGTAGGTCCTGCCCGAATTCAACGTAGGATTTGGTATCAATACCGAGTAGGTGGAGTAAGGTTGGCAGCACGTCTACTTCGCCACCATACGTATGGTTGACCCCGCCTTTCAGCCCCTTCATGTTAATGATCAAGGGCACGCGTTGCATTTGGGCGTCATCAAATGACGTCCAATCACTGGTGTTCTTACCCAGTAGTGGTGCGACGGCCTTGTTACGTTCATTGCTGAGACCATAGTGGTCACCGTACATCATAATAATGGAGTTATCATATAACCCGCTCTTCTTGAGGTAAGTGAAAAATTCCTTCAGGGCCGCGTCCAGGTAGTGGGCAGTTTTGAAGTAGTTATTCACTGTGGTGTCGTCCGTCCCAGCGTCCGGGAAGTCGGAATCTTCGTCGGTAATGGTGTACGGAATGTGGTTGCTGGTGGTAATGATCTTGGAGTAGAACGGCTGCTGCAAGTGCTCAAGGTACTTGGTGCTTTCGGCCAGCATGAGTTTGTCCTTGATCCCATACTGGGTGTTCATGTCCGCACTATGGTAGTAGTAGTCGCCGGAAAAGAAGTAGTTATAACCTAGACTCTTGTACGTGTTGTCGCGGTTCCAGAACGAACCGGAACCACCGTGCATGACGGCGGTACTGTAGCCGGCAGTTTGGTTCAGAATCGCCGGTGCGGCCTGGAATGTATTGTCGGTGCCCAGGGTAGCAAAGAGGGAACCAGTCGATAGTCCAAACGTGCTGGTTTCCAGCATGTTTTCCGCATCACTGGTCTTACCTTGCCCGACCTGGTTGAAGAAATTATCAAAGCTGAGGGTGTTGTCGTCCTTAACGAGCGAGTTCAGGAAGGGGGTGACTTCCTGACCGTCAATCTTCATCCCCAGTAAGAATTGTTGAAAACTTTCAAGGTGAATGACGATGAGGTTCTTACCCTTAGCTGCGCCGTAATAAGTTGCGTTTGGACTGGCATAATGACTTTGTGTGTAACTTAGAATCTTATCCATGCTGGCACTATCAGCCTGGCTCCGGACCTGGTTAGTGCGTACCGTCTTCATAGCGTCATACACCGTGAATGGTCCGAGGCCCAGATATTTCACGATGTAGGTGCGATCAAAGGTGCGCGTTAACAGCTGTGGGCGATTGGCTTCACTGAGAGCCATGGTCACCATGAAGATGGCCAAGCCGATGACGGTGGTAGCCAGTGGCCGGTGGTAGGCGACCGGACGGCGGTCCATCTGACAACCGAAGTGGGGCCAAATCAGTTGCTGATGGTTGACGAAGCGCATGATGTTGAGCAGGCCATACACCAGGTAGCTGACCAGGATGATTATGAAGTCGCCAAAGTAGACTAAGTCTAGTGGTCGCAACGACAGGCTACCTGCCGTGAGCCCCTGAACCGACTTTGTGGACCCTAACATGGTGTTAATGGTCATGAAGTCGGTGAATTCACGGTAGTAGAGGATATTCGCGATTAGTAACACACACAACAGTATGTAAATGACGCTAGCAGTAATGTAGGCACGCTTGGGTTTGCGAATATACATCCCCAACCCAATGAGCACGATGCTGGTACCGAGTGGATTGATGGCTAGGAGCAAGTATTGTAGCGGGTCCTCAGCCCCCAAATTAAATTCAAATACGTACGCTAACAGGGTCTTGGCACATAGAAGGAAGACCAGGATGGTGAAAAATCCCCACCTTGAGGTACGCAATTGTTTTAGCCTGTATTTCAACGTCGTGACCGCCTTTCAGAGTATCGTAATCATTTTACCCCGAGTGGCAAAGGCGGGGCAAACGGTACCGAAATTACTATCCTTTTCTCAATATTTAAGGGGGCAGGGGTGAACGTTCTGGTAAAATATGGGGTGGGAGGTGACGTCATGCTGTTTTTAGGCCCGTTTTATAGTTGGATTGCCGGCAGGATGGCGTCCACAGTGAATCATTGGCCACTCATACGACTGATTGTTTATAGTGTAGATAAAACGATTCTTTACGCCCTGATTTTTATTGCGTTGCGGATTATTTGGCTGCTGTTTAAACGCGACCGACCACGTTGGTCGCATGAATTGGCCTTACTGGTTTTCGTAACCTACTTAATTTTATTGTTAGCACTAACTGTTTTTCGCGGGGCGCACCTTTATTACCCCTGGGATATTCATCCTGATTGGGGACGGAGTACCAACGTGATTAATCTGCGCCCACTGGCAGGTAGCCTGCAACTATTTCACGCAACGAGTCGACTAGACTTTTATTACCAAACTATCGGCAATGTCCTCTGGTTCATGCCGCTAGGGTTGCTTTGGCCGATGCTCGGCCGGTGGGGTCACCGGTGGTTCGGTACGGCAGTGTTCAGCCTGGCATTATCACTGTCGATTGAGTGCTGGCAGTTTTTACTGGCTACTGGCATTGCCGATATTGATGATGTCATCTTCAACTTTGTTGGCGGTATGGTGGGGTACGCAGTATACCAGCTACTCCGCGGGGCAATTAGAATGTTTAGACATACACGGACGTAAAAAACGCGGCATCCCGTTTGTGGGATGCCGTGTTTTTGGTTGGGCTTATGCTTGCGTATTAGTTAGTCGGCCTGGTCGACAACTTCGATGTTGTCCAAGCCACCGTAAACATCATACCAAGGAGTAGCGTACTTGGCGAGGATTTCGTTAAGCTCTTCAACGTTGCCCTTACCAGTCGTGTCCAACCATTCCTTCAGTGCATCACGTCCGCCGTCCGCGAAGACCTGGATGCCGTCGCGCCAAGTTGCACGGCCACAGAGAATACCAGAGAACTTGGTTCCAGCAGCACCGGCAAAGTTCAATTCTTCACGGAACGTCTTGGTTGGTACACCAGCAGACAGGTAGATGAATGGCTTCGTAGCAATGTCGTTAGCTTCCTTGAAGTAACCGGCAGCTTCTTCTTCGGTGTAGGCTGGTTCAACGCCATCAGCGGTGTGACCAGCAACAAAGTCCCAGTTAACTGGCACTTCAGCCTTGATAACATCAACACCGTACTTGTCCTGAGTGAATTCCTTCATGGCATCCAGTACTAGACGTGGCTTTGCCAGGGCGTATTCACGGCTCTTTGCATCAGGAATGGAGTCGGTGTAGGTGACCAGTTCCAAGAAGAACGGTAGGTCAGCACCCTTAGCTTCATTAGCCAGGCGTTCAACGAAGGCCTTCTTGACGTCGTTAATCTCGTCCTTGTCCTGTGGATCGTAGTAAACCAAGACTTTGGCTGCGTCAGCGCCCTTGGCCTTTAAACGGGTGAGGCTTTCGTCCTTCAACAGTTCTGGGAAGCGACCAACAGTGTCAGCATCGTAGCCGGTCTTTTCGTATGAAAGAATCAGGCCGGATGATGGGTCCTTGCTCTTCATACCCTTAAAACCAAGTTCTTCATCAATCAAGATGGAAGATGCGTACTTCGTCAGTTCGGAAGAAACCAGTTCCTTGAACTCGTAAATCTGGTCCAAGCTGTATTCCTTGCCGGCCTTTTCGTCGGCAGCAGCCATCATCTTCTTCATCGACCCACGCTGGTCGATAGCCAGAGCGGCAATGACGCCACCCTTGTTAGATAATTGCTGCATCTTGTCGAACTTACCACGTGTCAAAAGCTTTTTAGCCATGTGCAAAACCCTCCAGAGATCCAAAAGTGTAGTAATCGGTAACACGGTCATTGTACAAAAGAAATCGCTGACATTCAAGCGTTTTCATAATGCGTGAGTCTGTGGTTGCGAGTTACATATTAATTTCAAGAAAATGAATTTATGAAAACGTAAACGCAACAAGGCCTTTCATTAGTTTTCAGGTGTTTAATTGCCGATTGGCACCAATTGGCACTTGCATGAAAGCGCATTTTCCGATAGTATGTTTACTCGGGTTGCAGCGCGTAATATTCGCGGTGGTGTCACTAGCTAGGACGGACCAACCATCCGCCCATTTTTTATTGGCTTGGCGGATTACATCATCCAACCACACTACACCGAACGAGAAAGAGGAAACACACATCATGGCAATTATCATCGCACTGATTCCGGCATTGGCCTGGGGATCAATCGGGCTGGTGAGCGGGAAGCTCGGCGGTAACGCGTACCAGCAGACATTGGGGATGACCATTGGGGCACTGGTATTTGGTTTTGGCACGTGGGTATTCATGCAGCCAAGCATTACTAGTGCTACCTGGCTTTTTGGGATTATTTCCGGACTACTTTGGGCACTGGGTCAGGGATTCCAGTTCCGTTCTATGCAACAAGTGGGTGTGTCCACTGCCGTGCCGATTTCGACGGGGATGCAATTGGTCGCCAACGCTTTGGCTGGCGCCTTGTTGTTCCACGAATGGCACAGCGGGCGCGACGTCACTTTGGGAATTATCGCCGTTGGTATTTTAGTAATCGGCGCCGCGCTGACCTCGCGCAAAGAAAAGTCGGAAGCGGCTGCGCCTAACCATATGGGCAAAGGTATCCAAAGCTTGCTGATCTCGACGATTGGCTACGCGGGCTATACGGTTGTGTATACGGCTGCCGGCCTGGACGCGGCGGCCGTGGTGTTGCCGCAAGCTGTCGGCATGTTGTTAGGCGCCATCGTGCTGTCGTTTGGTCATGAAGTACTAACCAAGGCCACGGCCAAAAACGTGGCTACCGGTCTGTTGTGGGGCGTGGGTAACTTATTCATGCTGATGGCAACGAAGTCCGTCGGTTTAGCAATTGCGTTCTCCATGTCACAGATGGGGATTGTCATTTCCACCTTTGGCGGGATTTTCTTGCTGGGTGAAGAAAAGACGCGCAAGGAGATGGTTTACGTGACCGTGGGTAGCCTGCTCGTTATTCTGGGTGGTGTGGTCCTAGGGGTCATGAAGGCCTAACTGCCGTTAAAATCACTACTATAAATACGCGTGTAATATGCACGTGCAAGACGTCATCACTGTGGTGGCGTTTTTTTGCGGGTAACGTGCTTGTGAGCCCTTGCAATTTAGGGATATTACGGATAGAGTTATTCATGGTTTAGTACACAATAGGAGGATTTAACATGGCTCACATTTCATTTGATTCGTCGAAGCTGGGCAAGTTCGTGCACGATAACGAATTGTCCGAAATGCAGGCGTTGGTAACGGCTGCTGACTCTGAATTACGTAACGGTACGGGTGCCGGTAACGACTTCCGCGGTTTCTTGGACTTGCCAGTTGCTTACGACAAGGACGAGTTTAGCCGTATCAAGCAGGCGGCTGCCAAGGTACAAAAGGACTCTGAAGTCTTTGTTGCCATTGGTATTGGTGGCTCTTACTTGGGTGCACGTGCGGCCATTGATTTTCTGAGCCACACGTTCCGGAACGCTGACCCAGCCCGCAAGCTGCCAGAAGTCTACTTTGCTGGTAACTCCATTAGCTCAACTTACTTGGCTGACCTGCTGGACATCATTGGCGACCGTGACTTCTCCCTGAACATCATCAGCAAGTCCGGTACGACGACAGAACCTTCAATTGCTTTCCGTGTCTTGAAGGCAAAGCTGATCGAGAAGTACGGCAAGGCCGAAGCTGCTAAGCGCATCTACGCAACGACTGATCGCGCCAAGGGTGCCCTGAAGACGGAATCCGACGCTGAAGGTTACGAAGAGTTTGTCGTTCCTGATGACTTGGGTGGTCGCTTCTCCGTGCTGTCCGCTGTCGGCTTGCTGCCAATCGCCGTTGCCGGTTACGACATTGACGCCTTGATGCAGGGTGCTGCTGATGGTCGCGAAGCATACAGTAGCGCTGACCTGAAGGAAAACGAAGCGTACCAGTACGCCGCTTTGCGTAACATCTTGTACCGCAAGGGTTACACGACTGAATTGCTTGAAAACTACGAACCAACCCTCCAGTACTTTGGCGAATGGTGGAAGCAATTGATGGGTGAATCCGAAGGTAAGGACCAGAAGGGCATTTACCCATCTTCCGCTAACTTCACTACGGACCTGCACAGTTTGGGCCAGTACATCCAGGAAGGCCGCCGGAACCTGATGGAAACCGTTGTTTGGGTTGAACAACCTAAGCGCGACATCAACATTCCTGCCGAGGCCGACAACCTTGATGGCTTGAAGTACCTCGAAGGCCGCACCATGGCTGAAGTTAACCGTAAAGCCTACGAAGGTGTCGTTCTGGCCCACACTGATGGTGGTGTGCCAGTGATGACCGTATCCATCCCCAAGCAGGATGAATACACGCTGGGCTACATGATCTACTTCTTTGAAGCCGCTGTGGCCGTATCTGGTTACCTGAACGGAATCAACCCATTCAACCAGCCAGGTGTTGAAGCGTACAAGAGCAACATGTTTGCCCTTCTTGGCCGTCCCGGCTACGAAGAACAGACTAAGGAACTGAACGACCGGCTGTAATGGCGCGGTAGTCGCTCTGACTATATTGACAACGTCCTTCTCTAGAGAGGGACGTTTTTTGTTTGGCGTTGGATTGGTTACTGGACGCAACTTTACGTGCAATTTTGTTCACCTTAACGCGTAAAAAGTTCACGTCTTGCTTCCGGGCGCCACGGTGGCCGGCGCACCCGGTTTGCTCGCCTTTTTCGGTTGGACATGTTGCTTTCGATACTCGTCCCGGCGCGGCGCCTGTGCTATCATAGAATGCAAGGTGTCGTTTACCAACGACGCGGTAACCTACATAGTTGCTCCGGGCCAAAGCGGGGCATGGAAAAGAGATTGAGCGTATGACTGAAACTGACTACTTTATTGGTATTAAGGGCTCCGGTATGAGCTCACTGGCATTGATTTTGCACGATTTGGGTCATCAGGTACTGGGCAGCGACATTACCCAGTACACTTTTACCCAGAAGGGCCTGGAGGCTGCGGGAATTGAAACGCTGCCTTTTGATCCAGCTAACCTGAAGGCGGGGTACACCGTAATTCTGGGAAATAGTTTTACGGATGAGCACCCCGAAGTCGTGCGGGCCAAGGAACTTGGCTTGCCGATTTACCGTTACCACGAATACCTGGGCAAGCTGATTGGCGATTATACTAGCATTGGCGTCGCGGGTGCCCACGGTAAGACGAGTACCACCGGTTTACTGGCACACACGTTAGGCGGCATTGCCAAAACTAGTTACCTGATTGGCGATGGCAGTGGTAAGGGGATTCCGGACTCGAAGTTCTTCGTGTTTGAAGCCGATGAGTACCGTCGTCACTTCCTGGCTTACCACCCTGACTACATCATCATGACGAACATCGACTTTGACCACCCGGACTATTACACGGGGATCGAGGACGTCTACGATGCGTTTGAAACGGAGGCCAAGCAGGTCAAAAAGGCCATCTTTGCCTGGGGCGATGACCAGTGGCTTCGCCGACTCGATGTTGACGTGCCGGTGTACTACTACGGGCTGAAAGATAGCGACGACTTCATTGCGCGCAACGTGCAACGGGGGCCAGCAGGTTCCGAATTCGATGCCTACCACAAAGATGAACTGATTGGTCATTTCAAAGTTGCTTTGTATGGTGAACACGCCGTGCTGAACTCTTTGGCCGTGGTGGCGGTGGCCTACACTGAACACCTGTCAGCCGACCTGATTGCCCGTGAATTGGCCACCTTTGATGGGGTTAAGCGGCGGTTCTCCGAAACTGACGTGGCTGACATGACCGTCATTGATGATTATGCACACCACCCAAGCGAGATTAAGGCGACCCTAGATGCAGCCCGGCAGAAATTTCCGGATAAGGAAATTGTTGCGGTATTCCAGCCGCACACCTTTAGCCGGACCATTGCGTACCTGGACGAATTTGCTGAAATCTTGGGCACGGCGGACCACGCCTTCATTACTCCTATATTCAGTTCAGCCCGCGAGAAGAGCGGTAGCGTCAGTGCAGAGGATTTAGCGGCCAAGATTGACGGCGGTAAGGTGTTACAGTTGGACAACATGCAGCCGCTTGTTGACTTCCACGACGCCGTCCTTGTTTTCATGGGCGCAGGGGATGTGCAGAAGTACGAAAAGGCCTACACTGATGCGCTGACCGCAAATCGGTCTTAAGTACCATTGGGTATGACGTGGATTCATGTTACAATATTTTTCAAAGATAGAATTATTGGTACGGTAACGTATCGATGAAAGGATTTGATGATATGCAAGAACGTCGTGCCGTCAATGAGTCGGGGTTATCCCAGTTCTTTGGTCGGGTTTACGGAGTCATGGGTGGGGGGATGGTCGTTACGGCGGCCGTTACTTACCTGTTGGGTTATGTCTTCCGCCAGCAGTACTTTAACTTCATTGCCTCCAATACCATTGTGTTTTACGTAATGACCTTCATGCCAATAATTTTTGTGATTCTTGGTAGTACTGGTCGGTCGATGGCGCACGCGGGTCGAGCGTTGGTATTCTTCCTGCTACTAGCTGCTAGTGAAGGATTTACCCTCGCGGTAATCATGTCCCTGTACAGCGGGACTACGGTGATTGCGGCGCTACTGACGACAGCGGTGGTCTTTGGCACCATGGCGATGGTGGGGATTTTTGGCAAAAAGGATCTTAGCCGTGCCGGGTCAATTGCCTACATGAGCTTGTTCGGGATTATATTGATGAGTTTGGTCAACATGTTCCTGCGTTCAAGCGGAATGGCAATGCTGATTAACTACGCGATTCTGGCAATTTTCATTGTGCTGGTTGCGTACGATAATCAAACCCTGAAGCGTTTATACGCGCAGGCAGATGCCCAGGGTATGAGTTCGATTAACGCTTTGGCCGTTTCTGGGGCCGTATCGTTATACCTGGACTTCTTGAACCTGTTCATCGCGATTTTACAAATCTTTGGGATGGGTTCGGACCGCAACTAGTCCAACTAACTAAACTGTTATGCACTAGCAACTTCACAAGATGGAGTGGCTGGTGCTTTTTATTTGTCTGAGCAATAATTTGGCGATTCTGGAGGTACTGGATTGGTGGCGGTTCTGACCGGCGGGGGTGCCGTGGTGTTCTACGACTTTGTGGACCACTCCACGGTGACCGCTGCTAGGGCGAAACCTCCAACCGTAAAAACCGCGGTTTCCGGTGCGACTTAGAGCCTGGCTGCCAAATGCGGGTAGCCAGGCTCTAAGTT
>NZ_BCVS01000034.1:0-21003 GCF_001591865.1 Lacticaseibacillus pantheris DSM 15945 = JCM 12539 = NBRC 106106 | reverse complement strand
CCCACTAAGCCGTAACTCACCAACCCGGCCTACGCTGCCGGATACCACTACTGTAGCAACCGCGTCCCCGGGAACGACACCGCCAACCCCGCACGACCAGCCACACCACACTTCCAGTTTAAGCAAACGCGCGCCGACCCTGTGCTAACTGGGCTACGGTCGGCCGCACCTGGGCACTGGCCGCTGGCGATAAGCGTAGCGCCAAGCTATCTGGGTGTGACGCCACCCACCGGGCCATCACCGCCGGGTGCACATCAGCCGCCCAGTAGTAACTTCCCACCATTGAATCCGTCACGCCGGGACACGCGCCAACCGCACCGCGAACCAGATAATCGCCGGTTAACAAATCGTCGTCACTAATGGCGGGTTGAGCAAAGTCGCGGTGTAAGTGTGGAACCCCGTGCGCGATATCCAGTACGTCCTGGACAATCGCGGTAGCCGTCGGTGCCGCCCCCGCACCCTGGCCGTAAAATTGTAAATCACCCACCGACTCGCCGTGCAGCGCGACGAGGTTGAAGTTACCCGGGGTGTGGGCAAAGAGGCTGTCATTCACCACCACGGTTGGGGCGACCACCGCCGCCACGTGATCACCGTGGCGCACGCTCGTCCCCATGAGCTTGAGGGTTAAACCTAGACGTTGTAGGTCCCGGATATCACTTTGCCGCACCCCGTTGATCCCCCACGTGGGTAGTGCAAACTGCGGGTCAACGTTGAACGCAACCGCCGTACTAATACGTAACTTGTTTTGCACGTCTATCCCCGCCACGTCAGCCGTAGGGTCGGCCTCCGCGTAACCCAACTGCTGGGCGGACCGCAGCGCCACCTCAAACTCCACACCCTGGCTAGCCATCTGGTCAAGAATGTAGTTGCTCGTTCCGTTTAGAATCCCGGCCAGGCGATCAAGGCTGTCTACCCGGGCGGCTTGCTCCAAGTTGCGTAGCCAGGGAATACCGCCACCCGTACTGGCCTCGTAATAGAAATGCACGTGGTGCGCCGCAGCCACCTGAGTGAATTCCTGCAGGTAGCGAGCAACCACAGCTTTGTTCGCCGTGACGACATGTTTGCCGTGACGCAGGGCGGCCAGAATGTACTGGTGCGCCGGCTCAACACCGCCAAGTGTCTCCACGACCACATCTAGATGGGAATCGTTGATGATTGCTTCGAAGTCGTCGCTCATTTCGGGTTGAGTGCGCGGGTGCGTGGGCCGCACAAAGATGTGGGTGACCTGTAGCTGCTGTACCTGATGCTGCTGCTGGGCAACCAAACGTCCCACGCCGCCACCAACCGTTCCATACCCTAAAATAGCAATTTGCATAAGCGTCAACCCCAATTCTTTGTTTTTGCTTCGTGAACACTTGTATTTGTTTAATGAACAAAGTATCATAATGGGTATTCGAATGCAAGGGCGCACGCAACGATTAATTCAGGGCAACATCCTGAACGGCTACGGCAACCAAGATTCATCCCCTAGCCCGTCACGTTCGCCAACAAACTGTAATGAAATGAGTGATATTTATGCCATACATCAGCACCCGTGGTGACCACAACGCCGTTAACGCCAAGACCGCAATCAAGCGCGGCACCGCACCGGACGGCGGCCTCTACGTGGATCCCAACATCAGCCAGCACCAACTATTCGCGCCCATGATGGCGGCCACTAGCTACCAAGCGATGGCCCGCATCGTGCTGGCGGCACTCCTGCCTGACTATACCGCGGACGAATTGAGTGCGGCCGTTAGTGCAGCGTACAGCAATACCTTTGACGATCCCGCCATCACACCCGTGCGCGACGTTGACGACCTGCACATCTTGGAGCTGTTCCACGGGCCAACCAGTGCCTTCAAGGACATCGGGCTCCAGCTGCTACCACACATCATGGCCCAAGCACTGAATCCCCAGGAGGATGTCCTGGTACTGGCGGCCACCAGTGGTGACACGGGCAAAGCCGCGTTGGCGGGTTTTCAGGATGTGCCCCATACCCGTATCACCACGTTCTACCCTGACGGCGGCGTCAGCCCCATCCAGGAACGGCAGATGCTCACTGCCGGCGGGTTAAATACTACGGTGGCGGCGATCCAAGGCAACTTTGATGATGCCCAAACCGCCGTGAAGCAAATTCTGAACGATCGTCAACTGGCCGCCACGCTCCGACAAAGCGATAGTAGCGTCACTGCCGCCAACTCCATCAACGTCGGGCGACTCATTCCGCAGGTAGTCTATTACTTCGCCGCGTACCGGCAACTGGTGGACCGGGACGCTATCCGCGCCGGCGAGCTGATCAACTTCACGGTGCCCACCGGCAACTTTGGTGACGTCCTGGCCGGCTACTACGCCAAAATGATGGGGCTGCCGGTCGCCAAATTCGTGGTCGCCACTAACGCTAACAGCGTCGTCGCCGACTTTCTACAAACTGGGCGGTACGACCGTAACCGGCCATTCCTTAAAACGGTGGCGCCCAGCATGGATATCCAGGTTTCAAGCAACCTTGAGCGACTCCTGTACTACAAGAGTGGCGGCGATACCGACCTGGTCACGCGGCTCATGGCCAACCTAGACCGCGACGGCGCCTACACCGTCAGCCCTGAGCTACTGGCCAGCCTGCAGAACGACTTTGTCGCTGCCAGCGCCGACGATGAAGCCGTCGAGGATGCCATTCGCGACGCCTACCAGCAGCACGGTTACCTGATGGATCCACACACGGCGGCGGGGTACGCCGCACAGCAAAGTCTCGCTGGTAACCTGTCCGGTGTGACGGTGTTGCTCAGCACGGCGAGCCCGTACAAGTTTCCCCGCGCAGTAGCGGCCGCCGTCGCTCCCGAGCTACACGGCGACGACTTTGACCTGATGCGCCAACTCGCCGCTAAAACCGGCGTACCTAACCCCAACAACCTCGGCCACCTCGACCGGCTACCCGCCCGCGTGCCGGTGCGGCTAACACCCGACGCGATGCCAGCATTCGTCGAACAACAGGCACTGCAAAACAAACACCAATCCCAGGAGGTCGGTCTATGATTAACGTTAAAGTACCAGCCAGCAGTGCCAACTTGGGCGTCGGCTACGATGTGCTTGGTCTAGCCGTCAATATGTACCTACACGCCAGCTTTGCGACTAGCCCCGACGGTCGTCTCCACATTCACGGTGGTGACGCGCGCTTTCACAACGCCGACAACCTCATTTACCAAGCCTTCCGCTTCGGCGCTCGGCGGCTCCACGCCACGGTGCCACCCCTCACTATCACGACTGACGCGGATATGCCCGCCGCCCGCGGTCTGGGTAGTTCGGCCGCCTGCATCGTGGCCGGACTGGAAGGGGCCAACCAGTTATACCGGGCCCGCTGGTCACGCGACGACCTCCTCGCGATGGCCACGGAGATGGAAGGACACCCCGACAACGTTGCCCCCGCCATCTTTGGCCAGCTGTGTGCCACCATCATGAACGCGGACGGCACCTCGTGCGTTGCCCAGTACGCGCTAAACCCGAACTGGCGCATGGTCGTGCTCATTCCAAACGTCCCCGTCAGCACCAACGCCGCGCGGTCCATCTTGCCGCATACCCTGAGTTACGCGGATGCCAGTTACCAGATGGGCCGGTGCACGTTGATGACGGCAGCCCTTAGCCGGGGGGATGCGGCCATGTTGGGCCACGCGGCCACCGACAAAATGCAGGAACCCTACCGTGCACGGCTAATTCCCGAGTTTGCGGCGGTGCGGCAATTGGCAACGACGCATAACGCGGTCGCACTTATTTCTGGTTCCGGATCCACCATGCTCGCGATTGCCCACGATGCCGCCGATGCGTACGCCATCGCCGCCGTCGCCCGCCAGCAATGGCCGCAATGGCAGGTCCGTGCCGTCCAGCCAGACGCTGCCGGGGTCACCAGTACGGTGGCGGCTCAAGCGGTAGCGGAATAACGCCAACAAAAAATCGCCCACGACTTTACATGCGAGTGCAAAGTTGTGGGCGATTTCGCGTTTGTTTATCTATTTCGTTACTTCGTTCTCCGCCGCGCCCTTCTCCAGGAAGCCCATCAGGTTGGCTAGCGAGAACTCAACCATGTTCCGCACCGCAGTTTCCGTGTAGTAGGCAATGTGGGGACTCAGCACCACGTTGGGCATCTGCATCATTTCGTCCCAAACGGGGTCGTTGAAGCTACCGTGCTGCTCGAGGTTGAGCAGGTCCTGTTCCTCGTATTCAAAGGTGTCGATACCCGCGCCAGCGACTTTGCCTGAACGCAAGTTATCCAGTAACGCCTGCGTGTCGATGAGGTTCCCCCGCGCAGTGTTCACGATGATGACCCGGTCCTTCATCTTGTCAAACGCCGCCGCGTCGATCATGTGCGTGTTCGATGGCAGACCCGGCACGTGGAGGTCAATGATGTCGGATTCCCGCAGCAAAGTGTCCAGGTCAACGTAGTCAATGTCCGTATTCTTAGCTGGGTACGGGTCGTAACCCAGTACTTTGGCGCCAAAGCCCTCAAAAATCTGGATGGCAGCCCGCCCAATCCGGCCAGTACCAATCACCCCAACCGTACAGTCACCGACGTTACGCCCAATATAGTGCATCGCGCCGTTGTAGTCGTTCTCGCGCAGGTGTTGCTCAACCTGACCCATATTACGGATCAGGTGCATGGTCATCGTCACGGCAAACTCAGCAATGGCTTCTGGCGAGTACGCCGGCACGTTGCTGATGCGCACGCCAGCAGCTTTGGCGCCGGCCATATCAATATTGTCCAAGCCAACATTGCGGATGGACAGAAACTTGATGCCTAAATCGGCCATTTTTTGAAACAAAGCGGCACTGTACGGTACCGTCTGCATGCACGTAATGCCATCATAACCAGCTGCTTGGTCCACGTTATCTTCATTCAGCGTCGCGGTAATCTGCTTCAGCTCAATGCCGGTACGTTCAGACCATTCGGTTAAATACGGTGCCTCATCAGGACGGGTACCAAAAGAAACTATTTTCATTAGAATGTGTGCTCCTCTCATCTTTGCGGCGCTATGTACGCCAAAATTCGCAACATTTACTAATAAGGTGACGCCTGGGATAAACACCCATTAATCCTTATACCTCTATTTTACCGGATTAACCCCCTCGCGGGATAGTAAGAAAGCCTTTAATTTGCTGCCACCACGATATTGCCCGACGCTGCCTGACTTAGGCAGCACCCGGTGGCACGGCACGGCCAACGGGACGGGGTTCGTCGCTACGGCGTGGGCCACAGCGCGGACGGCCGTGGGTTGGCCGATAGCTGCGGCCAACTCAGAATACGTTCGCGTTTGACCGCGAGGAATTTGCCGTAACGCCTGCCAAACACGCTGCTGAAACGGCGTACCGTTTTCCACAAAGTTGTCGGGGGACAACGCCACGTCGTCCACAACCATGGCGGTCACAGCCGTAACCAACTTACGCGGTACGTCATGGTCATCAATCGTTACTCCCACTGGCAATCTGAGGAGCTTGTTCACATCCTGCACGTCCTCACCTGGAAAGCCGATGTACGCGACTTTGTTATCATCCACGACCAGTAACCACTGCCCGTTGGGACCGCTAATTTCCGTACTGCGTAAAGTCATGTTGT
The DNA here is from genome assembly GCF_001591865.1 of Lacticaseibacillus pantheris DSM 15945 = JCM 12539 = NBRC 106106. Classification (NCBI taxonomy): domain Bacteria; kingdom Bacillati; phylum Bacillota; class Bacilli; order Lactobacillales; family Lactobacillaceae; genus Lacticaseibacillus; species Lacticaseibacillus pantheris. Next base: position 15,422 of record NZ_BCVS01000034.1, on the reverse strand, counting down.
TCCCTCCTTATGTGACATATCTCTACGGCGCCATGTCCGCCACCATCTTAATACAGTTAATCGCAGAACACATCCAGGCAAGTATTAAGCCCATTAAATTTAACCTAATTTGGTATCGCTATCAACTCTACGTGGTGGCCGAATATGTTAAACTTAAGGTTCTAAATACATCGGAGGTTTTATGGATATGAAAATTTGCGTCTTAGCGGGCGGTCGCAGTACCGAACGCAACGTATCAATCTCTAGTGGTACGCGCATCACGCAAGCACTGCGCGAAGCCGGCCACCAGGCCACCTTTGTCGACCTATTCTTGGGCTACGACATGAGCGGTGTCCAGGACGTTAACGATGTTTTCGGTGATGCCAACCTAATTGACGGCTTGGCAATCAGCGATGCAGTGTTAACCGACGACGACATCAACGCACTACGGACGGACGGGAGCACGCAGCTCTTTGGTCCCGGCGTCCTCGAAATCGCCCAGGCAGCCGATATCGTCTACCTTGCCCTACACGGTGGCGACGGGGAAAACGGTAAGGTGCAGGCCTACTTGGACCTGAACAACATTCGCTACACGGGTAGTGGAGCCCTCGCGTCTGGGTTGACCATGAACAAGGTCTTCAGCAAGCAAATTATGCTGGAGAGCGGCATCCCAACCGCCAAGTTCAAGGAAGCCCTCCGCAAAGACGGCACGCACCAGCAGATGCCGTTCAACTTCCCCATGATTGTGAAGCCAACTAGCGGTGGTTCAAGCGTGGGGATGACCATCGCCCACGACGCCTCGGAGTTAGAGGCTGGTCTCGCGGAGGCCTTCCGCTTTGACCCGAGCGCCATCGTGGAGGAGTTCATTACCGGCCGAGAATTTTCGCTGGGCGTGGTGAACGGTGTGGCCATGCCCGCCATCGAAATCAAGGTCCACGACGGCTGGTACGACTTTGAACACAAGTTCCAACCGGGGCACACCGACTTCGTCACCCCACCGGATGACCTGGACGAAAGCATCCACCAGGAAATGAAGGACGTCGCCCAGGCCACCATGCGCGCCCTAGACCTGCAAAACTACGCGCGGATCGACTTCTTCGTCACACCCGACGACAAAGTCTACGTCATTGAGGCCAACAACTTGCCGGGAATGACGCCACTATCGCTACTACCACAGGAGGCGGAAGCAGCCGGCATCAAGTATTCCGAACTGGTTGATTCCATTGTGCGTGGCAAGATGGATTTGTACGACCAAGGATTAGCAATTTAATTGGTACCACTCGAAAAGCCTCGCGGTTGAACCGCGGGGCTTTTTTCGAGGTTACCGGCTACTCACCGGGCGAGTACTGACGCTCATATTGGGCGACCTGCTTTGTACTCAATCAAATCACTTCATGCAGTGACCTTGGCTAACGGACTAACCAGTGATTCCCCATGCAGAAATTCCTGGTTAGGTACTAAGTCGAAACGGTCAGCCAATTGTTGCAGGTTCTCATCGGTAATTTCATTCAGGATTGAACCGCCCTGTGACTGAATGGCGGTGTAGATAGTAGCCGCCTTTTCAACGGTTTCAATCAAACCAAACGCTTCATCAATGGATTCTCCAGCACCAAAGATTCCGTGATGTGGCCAAAGAACCAACCGGAAGCTGTTCATCTTTTCAGCCGTTGCAGCCCCAATTTCATTCGTACCTGGCGTCATATACGGTAATACACCGATACCCTCAGGGAAAACCACAATCGACTCCGCCTGCATCTTCCACAGAATGCGGCTCAGGCCCTTCTCGTCTAACGGCACCGTGAAACTCATTGCCACTAGATTAGTGGGGTGGCAGTGCATAACCACACGCTGCTTGGGATCTTGCTTCAACCGACTAATGTGCGTCATCAAGTGGGCAGGAAATTCACTAGTAGGTTGACCGCCGTCAGAGAATCCCCACATCAGATCAACGCTGCGCCCATCTTCACGGATTCGAACCAGCCCGGTATCGCGTTCAGGAAAGTCGCGCACGTTCTTAAAGTAACGACCCGTACCCGTAACCAGGAAGTAATCCCCGGCCAGTTCGCTGGCGTCAAACTTAATTGGAATGACCCGCTTTACTTCGTGAACATCCCCATAACCGCGGAGTTCATCTTCCGTCAGCCGACAACTGACATTACCACCGTTACGCTCATCCCAGCCATGGTCATACGATAACCAGGTCACCCGCTTCATTTGCGCAACGTACGGAGAATCAACAAACGCCTGTGTATATTCTGGGTTCAAAAACTCTTGCTTTTCATCAGCCATATTTAGTGTCCTTCTTCCATCAATTAATCAATGACCAGAAACTAGTTCCGCTTGAAAAGGACGTCCTTTTCGTACTGGTGAACATTGTTCGTCCAGTCCATCCCTACAGGTACACCCTGTTTTTCACAATACTTGTCCCAAACGGCTCCGAACGGCATGGACTTCAGCTCCTCGGTTTCAGCCAGACGTGTAGTAAAGTCAAAGTCAAGTTCGGCCTGCTTCAACTGTGCAGTTGGTTCTAGCAAGGCCATCAGCAATGCTTTCTGTGTTGCACGTGTGCCGACAACCCAGGCCGCCACACGGTTAATCGTGGCGTCAAAGTAGTCAGTTCCCAGGTGAATCTTATCCTCGTAACCGTCACGGATAATGCTCCGAGCAATGCGAATCAATGCATCATCCATAATAACTACATGATCAGAGTCCCAACGAACCGGACGGGAAACGTGCATGAACATACCCTTACCACCAAACGGGAAGAACGAAGAGAACTTGTCCGAAACATCCTCGGTTGGGTGGAAGTGTCCGGCATCAATGGTCCAATACTTGCCGCGTGTCAGCGCGTAGTTCTCGTAGAATAGGTGTGAACCAGTAGTGTACGATTCGATCCCCGTTCCGAACAGCTTGCCTTCGAACGATTCGGTCGTGTTCTTTTCGTCAAAGCTGTCCTTTTCAATTTCATCCAATGACTTCAGCAGGCGTTCGCGTGGGCTGCGCTTATCAATAGGGTTGTCCTTAAAGCCATCCGGAATCCAGAAATCATTGATACATTGCGAGCCTAGTTGTTCACCAATATAGTTTGAAATCACCCGCGACCGTTTGCCGTTCTCAATCCAGAAATCGCGAATCTTTTTGTCCGGTGAGGCTAGGGTAAAGTTGTTGACCACCTTGGGGTGTGAGAAGAACGTACCGTTGAAGTCCATTCCGATGCCTTCCTGCTTGGCCCAATCAACCCAGTACTTAAAGTCCTCTGGTTCAAGTTCGTCCAAATCCTTCTTCTTACTGGTAACCGCGTGGAAACCGTGAATCTGGACACGCTGCTTACCAGGAATCAGGGACAACGCTTCGTGAAGATCGCCGGTCAGCTCATCAGGAGTCTTAGCCACACCCGGATAGTTACCGGAAACCCCAATGCCACCAGTTAAATCATGCTCTGGGAACAAGAACCCCTTAACGTCGTCCCCCTGCCAGGCATGGATTGAAATAGGGATTTTAGAGAGACGCTGCATTGCCTTTTCTGTATCAACGCCGAGTTCTGCATAACGTTCCTTTGCGACCTCATATGCCTTATCAACTGATTCTGCTTTAACCATTTTAATTGCTTCCCTTCTAATTTTTGTCTTCTAACCCAAGTGAAACACTTCATCCAAGTCAACCGTTACGGGACTATTATCAGGATTGGTGGACATCAACGGTTCCATGTACGCCCACCACTTCTTGCAAACGTCCGTGTTAGCAATCTCGTTGTACTTATCGACATCCGGCACTTCCAAATACGCGAACAGCTCGCCGTTATCCCGGTTGAGAAAAATGGAGTAGTTAGTTGCGCCGTATTTTTTTAGTGCGGCTTTCATCTCAGGCCATAACTCACTGTGACGCTTTTGATATTCATCATATGAGTCGGCATGTAAAAACATAATTTGCGCAATGCGCTTCATTTTAAACAGCCTCCTTTGCCGTTTTCTGTACACTGTTCAAAAAATCACGATACTTGGTTAAAACACCTTCGTACTTTCCTTGTTCCGGAACATAATGCTTCAGCCCAAAGGAACTCTCAATTAATTTGCGTCCAGCAACCACGTTTTCAAGTTCACCACTAGTAATCATCTGTACAATGATGTTACCAATCGCTGTGGCCTCGCTAGGACCCGCAACCACTTCAACTCCAGCAAGAGTACTAGTTAGCTGGTTCATAAGCTCTACGTTGGACCCGCCGCCTACGATGTTTAACGTGTTGATAGGCTTATTTAAAATTCCGCTCAGCTTACGAATCTCGTTAGCGTAGAACAAAGACAAATTGTCATAGATAGCGCGGGTTAACTCACCCGGCGAGGTGGGCACAAACTGATTAGTTTCACGAGCGTAATCCTGAATAGCGCCAATCATGCTTTTAGGATTGGTAAAGCGATCATCATTAACGTCAATAAATGTTTTGAACGGCTCAACCTGCTCAGCCTGACTGGCCAATTCGTTAAAACTGTACTGATCGTTAAGCTCATGGCGAACGCATTGTAAAATCCATAACCCCATGATGTTTTTGAGGAAACGGTAGGTACCATATGCGCCCCACTCGTTAGTGTAGTTTTCGGCAAAGGCGTCTAAGCCGTTCTCCGGGACGTTCAACTCTGCACCCAGTAATGACCAAGTTCCCGAGCTGAGAAACGCCCAATTGTCGCCCTTACCGGGTGCTCCTACAACCGCGCTGGCCGTATCATGAGTGGCAACCGTGATAACTTCCGTTTCGGGCAAATCATACTTTACGTGCCACTTATGGCTCACGCTGCCCAAGACGGTACCAGCGTCAACTAGGTGTGGAAATTGGTTCTCATTAACATTGACAGACTTAGCCAGATCCTTATCGAACAGTCCCTGCCGCAAATTCAACATCTGCGTTGTGGAGGCATTTGTTTCCTCTGTAACTGCATTGCCCGTCAACACGTAGCCAATGTAGTCCGGAATCATCAGGATTTTATCCGTCCGGGCCAAGTTTTCTTTATCCTCTGTATATAGCTGATAGAGGGTATTGAACGCCTGAAACTGAATCCCGGTTTTTTCATAGATATACTGCTTAGACAATTTGGTCGTCAATGCATTGATAGCCCCCTCAGTCCGCTTGTCACGATAGCTAATGGGATCGTGCAGTTTCTGACCATCATTGCCGACCAAGACGTAATCTACCGCCCAGGTATCAATGCCAAGGTCTACTTGGTTAAAACCCAAGCGTTTAACCTTTTCGAGCCCAGCAAATATTTCGTCAATAATGTGATCAATCTGCCAGTAGTCATGCCCATCAACCTCTTTGAATCCATTCTTAAAGCGGTGTACTTCTTTCAATTCAAGCTGATCATCAACTCTTTTTGCCAACATCAACCGGCCTGATGAAGCTCCAATATCGACAGCAACGTACGCTTTCATATGCTCACCTTCCGTTAAATAAAGAATTATTTAGTTGAACCTGTCTTGGGCAAAACCACATTACCGTTAGGTTCACTATCTAGTCGCTGATTGTCGTGGTGAGCACTATTGGCAGTTTCGCCTTCGACAAAGTCAGGACCGTATTGCTCTAAAGTAATTTCTTCCAGACTCTTGTCCTTGGTTTGCGGCGTCCAAATTGTGCCGATAACTAACGACACTAGCAGTAAACCAATCATGCAAATGCCAGCGACTGTGAACCCTAGCGAATTTAGAACAGTCGGGAATATAATCGACCAGATACCTGCCGAGGCCCGAACAACGAAGAACATGACGCCCTGAGAGCCTGCACGGAACTGGGTCGGGAATAGTTCGGTCGCCCACAATGCGTACCAAGCCTGAGCACCAATCCCTGCGCTTAGGCCCCACAGAATAACGAAGGCCCAGAGGCTCCAGGACTGCTGCATGCCAACAAAAGTCAGAACCACCCATGAAGCAGCAGCCATTGCCGCGCCGGTGAAGAAGAAAATACGGTGGTTAACCTTGTCACCAAACTTAGCAAAGCCGTAGTACGTTGCTAGTGCCGTTAGAATCCAGAGCACTGCCTGCAGAATGTCGGCTGACTTGTTAGAGATTCCACCGGCCGTTTCGTAAACATACGGCATGAAGAAGCCCATCGCTCCGGCAACCAAATTCCAGAACATGTACACCCCAATGAGAAACATCAACCACTTAACAGAGGTATGGTTAGAAAATAGCGTCCGGTATGGGTGTTGCTTGATTCCGCTAGCCTTCGCGCGCGCTTTCTCTTCTTCCCACGCCTTGGATTCACCCAACCCACGCTGTAAATTCCAGGCGATGAAAGCCACAACAGTTAGAAAACCAAAGAGAATCCGGTTGCCCATCAGTCCTAGTGGTGAAAGTAAAACGGCTAGCGTGTAAATTACTGCTGGACCCAATGACCAAGCAAACTGGGAAACACCGATGTTTTTTGCACGAGCATCATCGTTAGATGTTTCGGAAATGTACGTCCAACTTGCTGGAACACCGGCGCCAACTGCTAGACCAGTGACGAGAAATCCAACCAGTAACATGGGAAAATTTATAGCAAACATAACGAGAATAGTACCGACCATGTAAACCAACATGTCATAGGTATAAATAACCTTCCGGCCAAACTTATCTGACAGTGGGCCACCAATCAATGCGCCAAAGGCTGCACCAAAAGCGTTGGCTGATAGTGCACCTAATAATCCAACGGCAAAGCTGTTAAAGCCAAAATGGCTGGTCCAAAGCGTTAACCCGGCGGAACCGGCAACAATACTTCCTGAGTCCAGAAAATTGGTAATTGACACCCGGACTGTGGATTTAAAAGACCCTTCTGCGGCCATATCACAAACCTCCTAATCAATCGTTTTTGTTGTTACTACTTGCTTACAGTTGATATTAAAGCGCTTACAAGATATACTAACAACGACACATGTTCACTACATTAAGGACAAATTCACAGGTGGTGTAATTATGAATCCCGGATTATTAATGCGCTTACAACAACTTTCATCAGTAGAAAAAAAGCAGCTGAAAAGTCAGTCGTTAAATGACGACATTCCTCCTGCTGCTCTTGATTTGGCCGGCATGTATCGCTTAAACCGCCCCGTCTTCAACGACTATTTTTTTAACAACCGTGACGTTTTCGTCAGCAAACACAACCGTTTTGCGCCATACCCACTACACAGTCATCATTTCCTCGAAATCAACTACGTGCTATCTGGTGAAATTCATGAAATTGTTAATGGCGACCCGGTTACACTCAAGAAAGATGACTTACTCCTACTGGATGTTGGTAGTTCACATTCAATTGCTGCTCCCGGTAAGGATGACATCATGATGAACATTCTTTTCCGGGACAAGAACATCTCAATCAATTTGCTAAACCAGATTCAAAGCAAGCAGAGCGAACTGTACAACTTCCTAATCAACAGCGTGCTTAAACCCCAGCAAGCGTCTGGTCAGTACCTGCTTTTTCCTAAGGAGCGTGGCAACGACGACGTTAAGTTAACGGTCGATCGACTGATTGAAGAGTATTACAGTCACCGTTCCTTTGCTGACACTATTATTCAGGCTTATCTCAACATCCTCATTGCCAAGCTCGTGCGTAATTATCGTATTCCGTCAGCGCCAACCACGCCTGCACAAAAACTTGCCATCAAGACGCTGCAAGAAATCCACAGTAATTATCAGGATATCAGCTTAGCGGACATAGCCAAAAAATACTCCTACAACGCCAATTATTTAGGCAATCAATTCCACAAGGAAACGGGCAAAACTTTTAGCCAGGCACTAACATCAGAACGCTTAATCCATGCACGTGAGCTGGTTAGCTCCACACAGTTACCAATTAATGACATCATGCGTGCAGTCGGCATCAGCAATTCCAGTTTCTTTTACCACAAATACAAGGAACAATACGGATGTCTACCCCGTGAAGACCGAGCAAGCAGCTACCATCAGTTGACGTCCATTCTCAGTGACGAGCTTGATTAAAACACCCAGTATCCACTTTGCGCGTACATAAAAAAACGGACGAAATCCTCATTCGCCCGTTTATCAGTACCACGTTAAAAATATTCCTGAACAAACAAATACAGACCCAAAGCAAAGGCCATTACAATAATGACCCGTCGCATAATCGCTGCTGGTATGTATCTCACCAGTACTGGCCCGACATAACCGCCAATGAAGAGACCGATACCGAGGGGTACTACCATGGCCCAGTATATTTTAGTGGTGAACGCATAGACGACAAAGGCCACGAAATTAGCGAGAAACGACGCAAAGTTCTTGATGGCATTGTTAACGGCGAAAGTGAGGTTGTTCGTCGCCATGAGAATGGCCAGCATGATGACCCCCGCTGAAGCGCCAAAGTACCCCGTATATAATCCCACCAAAAACATGGCGCCAGCCGAGACAATCCTGGCGATTAAGGAACGTCCCTGGCGAACAGTGACCGTCTTTGCACTGCTACGCTCAGAAAACAACATAAGGCAGCCAGCAAACAGAATTAAAAAGGGTACAACCCGTTCAAACGACGATGCCGGGGCCAGTACCAGAATAAAGCTCCCCACCACACCCCCGACTAAGGCGATAATCGTTGTTTTAACGGTTACCGATCTGTGCGTGAGCAACTCTCGCGATGAGGATACCGTCGAGCCAACCCCGGTAAATACCAGCGCCGCCGTGTTGGTGACATTGGCATTGACCGGCGGGACCCCTAAGCTTAACAACACCGGATACGATACAATCGATGCCAAGCCCGCCATTGAACTGGTCAAACCCGCCAGTACTCCCGCGACTAGTAAGTACAAATTAATTAGAAATATATGCATGGACGTCGCCTCCAACGATAGCGTTTTCAACGTCGCTTAGTATACACCTTTGTCCAATTCGTACTTTATCTCACTTTCTAGCCGTCATAACAATAAAATAGCGTATGTTCAAGGAACACGCGTATAATAGGCCCCAACAAACATTTTCGGAGGTCTCACTATGTCCAACATCACCCTCATCCCCGCCACCCCACGCTACGCCCAGGACCTATTCAAAGTTGTCGACGCCAACCGCGACTACATCGGGCAGTGGCTTCCGTGGGCCTACACAACCACCACGGTCGATGATGAAATCCAGTTTCTGCGTATGATGGCCGACAAAGAGGCCCTCGGCTCCGTCTACATGCGCGCCATCCAACTCGACGGCGAAATTGTCGGTGCCATTGACCTACATAACGTTACCCGCGAGCACCGCCACGCGGAAATCGGTTATTTTCTGGGCGTTAATGCGTCGGGCAAAGGCGTCATGCACCACGCCCTCGCCCAAATGGAGGACCTGGGCTTCGACCAACTGGGAATGAACAAGATTAACATTTTGGCCGCAACCGATAACTTGCCCAGTCGGCACGTAGCCGAACGGGCCAATTATCACCTCGACGGCGTACTGCGTGAGGATCTCAACGTAAACGGTATCCTGCACGACGCCGCCATTTACTCCAAGTTATACCGTGAATGGTCCGCTGATTAACGTTTCTTGTTAGATTACCTCACCAAAACAATTGTTGTTCCGCCCGCGTTCACCTACAATCGACTTATCAACGAACGCGAGGAGCACAACCAGCAATGAATATCGAATTTCGGTACGCCACCCATGACGACCTACCCGCCATCACGGCAATTTACAACCAGGCAATTCCCACCCGCCAATCGACCGCAGACCTCGAACCCGTGACGGTAGCCAGCAAAGAGGCTTGGTTTGCTGCCTTCGACCATACGAGTCACCCCATCTGGCTATTACTCGCAGATGGCAAAATAGCGGGTTGGGTCAGCCTCCAACAATTTTCCGAACGGTACGCGTATCATCAAACCGCAGAGATTAGCATTTACTTTGACCGCAGCTACCAACATCAACACTTAGGACAGACCGCGCTCGACTTTGTATTCGACCAACTACCCGCGCTCGGTCTCGATACAATCGTTGCCGATGTCTTCCACCACAACACTCCCAGTCAACGGCTGTTTACCCGCAACGGCTTTGAACAGTGGGGCCACCTACCACGCATTGCCCTGATGGACGGGCAGCGTCGTGACCTGGATATCCTCGGCCGCCACTTTGGCAGTAATGCTTAAACGCAAAGGGGTGTATATAAATATTGCCTCCTGGTCGCGCGCCAAAAGGCAACTCCCTAACATACAATGATGGACCAGCAGAAATCCTCAGTGCGGGATTTCCACTGGTCCATCATTGTATACCGAGAGCTGACCGCCTTTTGTCAAAGCCCTCTTTGCTTCTAATCGCTTAACTTAATCGCCTGAACAAACCACTCGCGAAAGCCGTCCACGTCCACATCAACCGCAACGTGCGCGTTAGCCGGCCGGTGCAGGTAATCCTGCAGGTCGATTAGCGACGCACCCGCGGTTAACTCACTGGCCGTATCAATGGCAACGTGCGTGTACTCCTCTGTGAACAAATCGGGCACCAACAGCATCCCCACCGCCAGCGGATCGTAAATCTGCAGGCCCGTTTCAAAGCTACCGCTCCGGAACGCACGGAACAGGTGGTAGAACATGTCGCCCACTGGGCCCAAATCGCGAATCCGTTCCGACATCTCGGGCATGATGGTGGCGGCATTCCCCACGTCTAGTGGCGCGACGTGTAGCTCCACGCCACTTTTGAACACCATACTGGCGGCTTCGGGATCCACGGCAAAGTTGAATTCGGACAGCACGCCAATGTTCCCCCGACCCAAGCTACCGCCCATAATCATGATGCGGTCAATCCGTTCCTTATCCTCGGGGTGCTGCTGCAGAAGCACAGCCACGTCGGTCAGTGGACCAATGGCAATAATGGTGACGGGCTCAGCGCTAGCCTTTATTTCGGCGTGCATGGCTTCAACCCCTGTCGTTGTGGTATCAGCCTGCACAGTGGGCGCCGGAAAATCAAAGCCGTCCATACCGCTTTCACCATGAATATCCGCCGCGTTAATTAACGGGCGCAACAATGGCGTGGCGCTACCGGGCACCACGCGCACGTGACTTTGCCCCAGAAAGGTCAACAATTTCCGGACGTTATTTGTGGCGAGGTGCACGTCGACGTTGCCACTCAACGGCACAATCAAGCGTACATCCAACGTTGGGTCGGCCAGAGCGATGGCGATGGCCACCGCATCATCAATGCCGGGGTCCGTGCTAAATATTACTGGTGTCATGTACATTCCTCCGTGTGTTTAATGCATACCGCTACTTTAGCACACTACCGCCTAGCTACCATGCGCGAACTTCCGGGTATTCAAAAACCGTCTTCCTCACGGCAGACGGTCAGTGAACTAGGTTTTAGCCGCCACCCAGCAAAAAATCAAGGACGTTCATGCCGGCTGCGCTCTGTGCCTGGTAAAGTTCGGTGTACCCGCACTGGTTGCAGGAAATCGTCGTGAACTTCTTGTTCTGGACGTCGAACAATTTAGCAAAGTTGCCTCCGGTTGCTTGGAACTGCCCGCTATTGTAGCTTTGGTTACCACACTTAGGACAGACATACTGGCGTGCTTGCACTTGGTTTGCCATCAGGACCACTCCATTCTGATTGTTATGGTCTAATTATAACAGCTAGATTGAGCTCGCCCCACCGTTAAGTGGGCTAACGATGAACTAATACTGGTCACCATTAAAGATGGAGTTTTTGACAATCACGTAGTCAACCGTCCGCAGACCCATCAGGTTGCGCCCACCCGCGTAGGAGACGGCCGACTGCAGGTCCTCCTGCATCTCCACCAGTGTATTGGCAATCGGCCCCTTCGCCGGGATCAGCATCTTCTTCCCCTCAACGTTGTGGTGGCTGCCCTTTTGGTACGTGGACGCGGAGCCGTAATACTCCTTAAATTCCTGCCCGTCCCGCGTCACTTGTTGGCCCGGCGTCTCGTCATGCCCGGCAAAGAGGGAGCCAATCATGCACATCGTCGCGCCAAAGCGAATCGACTTGGCGATGTCCCCATGCGTACGGATACCACCGTCCGCAATCACCGGCTTGCTAGCGGCCTTGGCGCACCACCGCAGGGCCGCGAGTTGCCAGCCCCCGGTCCCAAAACCAGTCTTGATCTTCGTGATGCACACCTTACCGGGACCAATACCCACTTTGGTGGCGTCCGCCCCCGCGTTTTCCAGGTCGCGGACGGCTTGTGGCGTACCCACATTACCCGCAATCACGAAACTATCCGGTAGTTTATCCTTAATGTGCCCAATCATATCCATAACTACTTGAGCGTGCCCGTGCGCAATGTCGATGGTAATATACTCCGGCACCGCGTTGGCCGCCGCCAGTTCGTCAATGAAGTCAAACTCGGAGTGCTTCACACCGACCGAAATGGAGGCGTACAAACCGTCATCGTGCATCTGTTGGACAAAGTCGCGGCGGGACTCCGGATTAAACCGGTGCATGATGTAAAAATAGCCGTTGGCCGCCAACCACTTGGCCAGCGATTCATCAATAATGGTCTCCATGTTGGCTGGCACCACCGGTATTTTAAACTTACGGGGGCCGAACTGAACGGAGGTGTCAATCTCCTTGCGGCTAGTGACCACACACTTGTTGGGGATCAGCTGAATATCTTCATAATCAAATACGTCGGTTGGCTGCATTATCGTTACCTCCATAAACACGAACATTATCCGTGAATGATTTCTTTATCATTCACACCAAGAGTACAATATAGGCTATTTATACGGTTAAGTCAACCAATTATCACGCTATTCGTTAACATTACGGACATACGTATAAATATTGTTCGACTTAGCGATGGTTATTAGGGTAAACATTAGTTAAGTTACACACATACACGCCACAACTCTAGCAATGTAGTGCTACAATGGCCGTATTAATTACGTCAGGAGTGGTCAGTATGCGTCAATTAAACATATGGTTACGGTCGCGTTGGGCGCCCGTCGCCGGAATTGCCATCATGAGCTTCATCATGATTGTGCCGCAACTGCTGACCGGTAGCGTCATCGTTGGCAGCGACGGTATTTTTCACTTTAACCGCATTTACGACACGGCCAAGCAGATTAGTACGGGTTACTGGAGTTACTGGCAAACCAACTTTGGCTTCCAGCAAAGCGGTCGCGTCGTTAACGCAGTCTACGGCCCGTACTCTGCATATTTAATGGGTGCACTACTCGTAGTATTTCGTAGCTGGTACCACTTCCAGCTTTTTACCACCTTTGCGGTTTACTTAATTGGTGGTTATGGCATGTACCGTCTGGCACGGAGCGCGGGTGCCCGCATGTGGCCGGCATTTGCTACCGCCATTATTTTTATGAATATTGGCTGGTTACCGCGGTGGGGACTCAACCAGAATATGACCGCGCTGGGTGCAGCCCTCCTGCCTTACGCCCTCGCGTGTGGCGTGCACATGGTGCGCCACCGAGAGCAGCCGGTGCAACCCGTCCGTCTAGCGCTCATTATGTCCATTCTGATTGAAACGCACGTTCTCAGCACCATCTTTGCCGTACTCGCGCTAATTCCCTTCTGGATAGTGGCGTGGGTGCGCGCTAACCACCGGCTACGCATGGTGGGTAGAACCGCCGCCGCGGTGGGCATCACCCTGGTGCTCACCGCCAACGTCTGGGGCGCAATGCTGCTGATGTTTAGCACCAATCGGATCGCCTACCCCGCCGCCTTTAGCCTCGCGCAAAACGTGCTCCAAATCGGCGTCGGCCGGGGTAGCCGCAATGAACTCGCCCTCTTTCCGCTCGCCATCATCGCCGGCCAGGTAGTGTTGCTATTGCTACAAAGGCGCCGCACGTCCCGCCTCAATTGGTGCGTTACCGCCATGGGGGTGGCCATCCTGCTCGCGGCCTCGCGCGTGATGCCGTGGGCCCTAATTGGCCGGCTGGTACCAAAGATGTCCCAGATGCTGCAGTTCCCGGTGCGGATGAGCACCATCGCGTTTCCACTCATTTTATGCGGTTTAGCGCTGAGTCTGAGTAACATGGAGTGGTCGCGGGTATCCGTACGGCGCGTAACGTCAACCCTGGTGGTACTAGCAGCCTTGGGGGTAGCGGTACCGAACGTAGCGCGGATGACCATCCGCAGTGTTGACGTACAGCGTAGCCACGTCCTGCGCAGCTTTGGGGCGATGCTACTCCTGAACAGCACACCCAGGGAACTCCGGGCCACCCTGCACAGCAAGCACCCGGGTGCCATTTTAGCGACTGCTGAGAAACACAGTAGCGATTACCTACCCGTGAACGGCCACCAAGGGACGGGCGACCTGAGTCCCGGCTCCATCTATAAACGCGAAATTCTGTTTTATCACCCATACTTCACTTACACGGCCCTGCCTGGAGGCCGCTTGCAGATTAGTTGGCACGAAACTACGGCAGGTTGGCAATCCGTACCGGTCGTGACGTACCACCAGAGCCAGGTGACGGTTAACGGCCACCGACTGATGCAAGAGGAATATTATCGGTCCCGCATCAACGCACCCATCGTGCAATCACGGCGGGGCAAAAACACCATGATCGTCCAGTTCCGGGCGGCTTGGTGGGCGGAACTGTTGCTGTGGGTAGCGCCGCTCGGCTGGCTGGCGCTGGGTGCATGGTGCGGTTGGCGGCGATTACGCAGGCGGCAAAGCGGGGTGAACGCCAAAGTGCAGGCAGATGATATTTAATTTATTGAGTCGGCCCCCTTCAACCAGGTATACTGCCGAATAAATTTTCATAGATGGTGAAATTTAATTAAAGTAGCGTTATCATGCATGGGCGGTCCATGGTTCGTGGATACCACGCTAGTTGAGACTACTAAGAGAAGGCGAGGACTAATCACGCCAAGTAAATCAACGTTATGGCAAAGCATCGTTTCACTAGAGAAATTTGCGAACGGCGATGCCAGCGAGGTCATAATTAAACGTGTTAAGTTATCCAGTCCCCCGATGTACGGTTCCGAGGATGTGAAAAGTATTCGGCGCAAAGTTGGTACAACTCAACGTGTCCTGGCCAGAGTTCTGGCAGTATCGCCACGCACCGTTGAATCGTGGGAAGCGGGCCGATCAACCCCAAATGGTAGTTCACGTAGATTATTAGAGCTACTAGATAGGGACCCCAAAATAATCAATAAACTGCTGGCATAGTTCGTGCATAAAAATAGTGCTGATATTGACCGAAGTAGTCCAGAAATAACCTCAATGGCTGTGAAACTTATTAGACAGGCGCGCTGTCTCCCCGGCAGCGGTTTCCAGTGCGACTTAATGCATGCGCTCGTGATCCACGTTACCAAAATTGTTGTCAACGCTTATGGAAGGGGACGTCAAAAGCTGTGATTACTACAGTAACGGCAGGCCCGGTGAGCGGAGGCGTGTGGGGTCGGAGTGGTAACCATTGCCAGGGGGCACCGCCGTAGGTTTACTTCCAGTTGGTGCTTTAGCACCCTACTGGGAGTTAATTCGCAGGACTGGCGCAGCCAGCCCAAGGGCGGAGCGACGTACGGCG
>NZ_BCVS01000033.1:0-21138 GCF_001591865.1 Lacticaseibacillus pantheris DSM 15945 = JCM 12539 = NBRC 106106 | reverse complement strand
GCGGGGACCAGCCGCTCAACCGGAGCCACCACGCCAGTACGGCCAGCCACTAACAGCGGTCACCGTGGAGCAGTCCACAAAGTCACCGCATCTCACGGCACCCCCAACGGGCAGCACCGCCACCCGGATACCAAGACCCCAATACAGAAGCCTGGGCCAGCGAGAGTAGAAGACTCCGCTAGCCCAGGCTTGTATACCGACAGTACCGCCACTGGATGGCAGCGGCCCCGTCAAAGTTCACTTGTGTTGACGCAATTATTCCTCAAACTCAGGCTTAGCGTCACGGGCCATGAGCCCCTTAATGACGTTCGTAATTGGCTGGTCTTCATACAACACGGAGTAAATTGCTTCCGTGATTGGCATGTCCACGTGCTCCTTGGCCGCCAATTCGTGCGCAACTTTGGCCGTCGACACACCCTCGACCACCTGACCCATGTTGTCGAGCACATCCTGTAGACGCTCGCCGTGGCCCAGCTGGTTACCTGCACGCCAGTTGCGGGAGTGCTCACTCGTAGCGGTCACAATCAGGTCACCAACACCAGACAGACCGATAAACGTCTGGGCGTCCGCACCCATCTTCACGCCCAGACGGCTAATTTCAGCTAGCCCACGCGTAATCAACGCTGCTTTGGTGTTGGCACCATAGCCGAGGCCCACCGCAGCTCCGGCCCCAATGGCGATAACGTTCTTCAACGCCGCACCCATTTCCACACCGATGACATCCGCGTTAGTGTACAGACGGAAGTAATCGTTAGCAAAGATGGCCTGCACACGCTGAGCGGCAGCCAGGTCCGTCGACGCAGCGGTCAAAGCGGTTAGGTCCTTAGTGGCCACATCTTCAGCGTGACTTGGCCCAGACACGACCACCACGGCCTGACGGTTCTCGGCTGGGATCACGTCGTCCAGCACCTGTGAAATCCGCATGTAGCTACCCTTTTCTAGCCCCTTAGCCAAGGAGCCCAGAATTGGCTTGTTGCCCGTCGCTTGCAGAATGGGCAGCAATTGCTGCGCCGTGCTCCGCACAACGTTTGTTGGTACCACGAATAGGATGAGTTCCGCACCCTCTACAGCGGCGGCCAGGTCGGACGTCGCCTTCAGGTTAGCGTTCAGGCGGAAGCCAGGCATGTAGTGCTCGTTGGTGTGCTGGTCGTTAATCTCGCGGGCATCCTTATCCAAGTATGCCCAACTAGTGACGTCGTGACCATTTTCAACCAACATGTTAGCAACAACGGTCCCCCAGGAACCAGCACCTAAAACAGCAACTTTTGTAGACATAGTGTGATTTTCACTCCTTATTATTAATCGCAGCGTTGAGATTACCCTCTAAATACCAAGGCGCCGAGCTGCGATAACGACGGTAGACCCAAACGGCCAGTGCCCCAACAAACAGGATGACCGACAACAATTGTGATACCCGCAAGTTAGCCGTAATGTACAGGCTATCGGTCCGCATCCCCTCGACGAAGAAGCGGCCGAAGCTGTACCACATCAAGTAGGTTAAAAATACTTCACCCTGTTTGAACAGGTGATGGCGATGCCGAATCAGCATCAGAATAATGAACCCCACAACGTTCCAACTTGACTCGTACAAAAAGGTCGGCTGACGATAAGCACCACCAATGTACATCTGCTGCACAATCCAGTTGGGGATGTGCAACCCAGTCAGAAAAGCCTTGGTTGTGACGCCACCAAAGGCCTCCTGGTTCATAAAGTTGCCCCAACGCCCGATGGCCTGAGCAATCATCACCGTGGGCGCGGCAATATCCAGTACCAACCAAATCGACAGATCGTGGGCACGGCAATAAATAATGAACACTAGGGCGGACGCAATCAGCGCACCGTAGATGGCAATGCCACCATGCCAGATGGCAATAATCTGCGCCGGGTGCTGACTGTAGTACTGCCACTCAAAGAGAACGTAATACGCCCGCGCACCAATGAGCGCAAAGGGTAACGACCAGAGCACCAGGTTGAGAATGTGATCCTCACTCACGTCCCGGCGTTGTGCTTCTCTAATCGCCAGGTATACCGCCAGCAACACCCCACTAGCAATGATAATGCCATACCAGTGTACTTCCAGGCCACCCAGCTGTAACGCAATGGGATTTAAGGCTGCAAACATAGACACGCTCCTTTAAAAACTGGGCTCGTTAGCGGGCTTCATCCTCTTCTTCGTTATGAGTGATGAGCTGCGCTAGGTTGGCCTTGAATTTTTCCGTGGCGTCGAAGCCCATCCGCTTGGCACGGAAGTTCATCGCCGCCACCTCAATGATAATGGCCAAGTTACGCCCAACACGTACCGGCACCGTGATGCGCGGTACCGGTACGTTCATGATTTCCTGGGTATCCTCACCGGTACCCAGTCGGTCAAACGTTTTGTCGTCGGACCAATTTTCCAGGTGGACAATCAAAGAGATGCTGGTGGCCGAACGCACCGCGCCGGCACCGAACAAGTCCATGACGTCAATGATACCAACCCCACGGATTTCCAACATGTGGTCCAGAATCTTTGGGGCTTCACCAATGACCGTGGTTTCGTCCTGCTGGTGGACATCCACGCGGTCGTCCGCTATCAGCCGGTGACCACGTTGCACTAATTCCAGCGCGGTTTCAGACTTACCAATCCCAGACTCACCAGTAATCAGGATACCCATCCCGAAAATTTCAACTAGCACGCCGTGAATACTATCGCGCTCAGCCAACTCGCCATCAAGGTAATCGGTAATCAGCGACACCAAGCGGGTCGTTGGTAGTTGGGAACTCAGGACCGGAATGTGCGCCTTAGACGCAGCCGCAATCATCTCATCAGGAGCGGATAACCCCCGTGAAACTACGAATGCCGGCGTGTCCGGGGTGCACATGCGTTCCAACACCTTCACTTGACTATCCTTAGCCATGTTCTTGGTGTACGACGTTTCTGTCCGCCCAAACAACTGAATCCGTTCGTGCGGGTAATAGTTAAAGTACCCGGTCAGTTCGAGACCAGGCCGTGAAATATCACTAACGGTAATCTTGCGTTCGTCTAGATACTCCTGACCACTCACTACATCCAAATGTCCGGCCTTAACCAGGTCGGCAACCGTGACATACTCAGCCATGACGTAACCTCCGTTTTATGTGCCTACGTCAATTTTACCATAGTTAGCCCTACCGCCGACGCATCCGTTACAGGCCGGCCAACTTTTACCTAACCACGACGGGCGTCGCGTCGCCCCCACACCAACATACTTACCAGTGCCCCAACCAGCAGCAAGAAGCCAATGGCAAAGCAGGCAGCGAAGAAGCCTTCCGGTAACACGTTAATGATGGGGTCGAGCTGCGGGTCAAACTCCCAGTCCTGGTTGCGGAACAACAATTCGTGAAAGGCGATAAAAAAAACGTTAAAGTTAAGCCCCATCGCAACGAGCAAGGCGGCCACCACGGTTAGGCCACCCCAAGCGCTAGTCCGCAGGAGGTATCCTTGATGCTGCTCACGTAAGCGGTGTAGCCACTTCCACGTTAAGGGCACCGTCACGACCATGACCACCAAATTCAGGACGAACAACCGCTGCACGTCCGCAAAGTGGGTGGCTCCACTCACGCTTACCCGAAAGTCCGGTAGCCACAAACGGTGCACCCACGGCATGTACAGGTACGACCACATGTTTAAATAGTTATGTAAAAGACGGGCCGGCGACATCCCGGCGACCCGGTCTAGTCGGTCCCAATGTATCCAGCCAACGAACAGTGGCACCGACACGAGCGTCACCACAAAGATGATGCCGCTAATCAATGCGAGCCACATCGTGACCAGCCGCCCCCAGCGGCGCAACCGGCAGGACATTAGACTTCCCAGTCGTCCAGGCTGTCTACCTGGTCCGTGGGTTGGATTTCCTGTCGTGCAACCTGTTCCTTGGTGGAAATACCCGTGTAAACCAGCAACGTCCCCGTGCCGGCGTTGATACCGGCTTTGATATCAGTATTGTAGTTATCGCCCACCATCGCAACATCTTCGGCAGCTAACCCCATTTTGGCCAAAGCGGCGTCCATAATCGGCCGACGTGGCTTGCCAATGTAGAAAGCCTCTTGTTGTGTAGAGCGTTCCACTAACGCAATCACGGAACCCGCACCAGGCACCTGACCGCGCTCGTTAGGCAGGTTGGTATCCTCGTTAGTACCAATGAACATGGCACCGCGTTGAATTGCCAGCGTGGCCAGTTCAAATTTGTGGTAAGTCACGTCGTAATCCAGACCTACCACCACGTAGTCCGGGTCCAGTTCGTTCATTTTGATGCCGGTACTCAGAATCGCCTTCTTGAGGCCAATCTCACCGATAATGTAGATGGACTTGTCGCTCACATCCCCGTCGTTTTCACTCAACAAGTAGCTGGCTGTAGCGAGTGAAGGTGTGTAAACCTGGTCGGGCGTGACGTGAATGTCGTGTTTATCCGCCAAAAATGCGCACACCGTTTCTGGGGTACGCGTGGTGTTATTCGTTAAGAAGAGGAACGGGATGTTTGCCGCCTGCAAGCGCTCAACGAAGCGCTTGGCAGCGGGAATCCGCTCGTTGCCCCGGTAGATGGTACCGTCTAGGTCAATTAAATAGCCTTTATATTTACTCAAAAGAACTGCCCCACTCCGTTATTTACTATGGTTATCATCCAACCGGCGAATCGTAAACCGCCGTCCGGACTGATCTTTTTGCGTAGTTGCCTTCTGGTTGTGTCCCCGTTGCGGCTGCTTGGTCTGCGCGCGGCGCTCCGTGTATGGATGCTGCTTATCCGCAGATTGCCGTTCAGTATGGCGACGTTGCTGCCCCCCGTTACGGCTGGTGTGCCCCGACGGACGCTGATCACGCTGTGGACGCGACGATTCACTGCTTGACCGGTGGTGCTGCTTACGCCCCGCGTCTGGTGACTGCGTCCGTTTACGTGGTTCCTGGTGGCGCCTTCTGTAATCCGGTTGACTACTTTGCTCTTCATCAGGACGGCGGTGCCGGCCCCGACCACCGCGGTGCGCGCGTTTACGCTTCGGTTTGGCTTCGGGTGCGTCCAAGCGCTCAATCACAAAGTAGGCACAGCCAAAATTACAGAACTCGTACAAGTAGTCTTCTAGGTGACTGATGGTCTGGTCGGCCGCCGCCTGCGCGTTGTCATCGTGATAAAAGCCGCGTAACCGCAGCTGGTCGTAGCCCCAATCCCCAACGATATAATCATATTTTGCCAATACGTCATCATACCGATTGTTCAGGGCCTCTCGGTCGACTGCATCCTTATACTCAGTCACCACCTGGTACCGGCGACCGTCGATGGTCAACATATCCGGCGCCACCTGCACTACACGGGGCGGCGTTGTGTTAGTAGTCGCATCCGCCGCTAACGCTGTGGGCGTCTCCGCGACACTATCCTCATGTTCCTCTGGTTTAGCCAATCAGCTAACCTCCTCAAAAATTCAAAGTTAATTATGGTCGAACTTGCCCGACCTCACATGCGGTTCTTGGCGTTCGCCGCGCGCTTGGCCTGATAAATGGCCTCAATTTCGGGCACGGTCAACGGGCTCCCCCACGGCAATGGTTCCGGCAACAAAGCACGTTCGGGCGAATCAACGCCCACGTTGATATTCTCTTCCTGATACACGGAGCTATTGTGAATGTGGCCGTGCAGGTTCAGCACCTGATGCACGATTCCCATCATCATGGGGTAGTGGGTCAAAAATAGTTGCCGGTGATCCGCCTTAATAATCGTCCCCACGTCATGGAACTTAAATTTATCCTGTCCGTGCCAACCGGGATCATTCTGGTGTAAAAACTTGAACAACGCCCGATAATCATGGTTGCCCTTGATGAACGTAATACGACCGTGCAATTGTACCAGTATTGCGAGCACAGACGCGTTGGTGGGTACATTTTCTGGATTCATGGCAATATCACCGAGGTGGTACACCACGTCGTTGTCGTCCACGCGCGCATTCCAAGCGTTAATCATCGCTTGATTCATAGCCGCAGTTGAATCGAACAGGCGGGGCGCAAATTGATTATCACCCAACAAGTCACTATGAAAGAAGTGCGTATCCGCAATAAAGAAAATCATGGTCACACCTCCAGTACCGTAATGCCACTAGTTTACCCCTTCTGTTCTCGACCCGCACGTGCGCGGTGGCCAACGACCCAGGTCGTGACCGGTACGGTTAAAATAACCGCTATCACCGAGAACAGTACGGTGAGTAACTCCGCAACAAAAATTTTGTTGTTAAACACTTCCCATAGTGGGTACTTAAGCTGCGTAAACCAGACAAACAATCCAGCAAAGCCGCCAAAGAAACCGAAGAACAGCGTGTTAATGGCCGTACCAATAATTTCACGGCCCATCTGCACGATGCCTTCATGGTCCCGTTCGACGTCCAACTCGTTAATCCCGGCGGAAACCGCAATGGCAGCTTCGGCAATTGCCCCCAAAGTGCTCAGTAGGGACGCCGCCATCATAATTTGCTGGAACCGGATGCCAATGGTCACTTCTAGACCCTCTAGGTCCTCGCTGTCCTCGGCGCCAAAGCCGGCTGCGTGACTATGCACAACCACCACAAACACTAACGCGAGCAACCCCAGCATCACGATGATGGCCGCAACAAACGCTGGTCCGGCTACGTCCATGTTGCTGTTGGTCAAGAAAATTGTCGCTGCTAGGATTAACATCCCCGCAATGGCCGCTACCCACACGGGTGAAAAGCCACCAGCCATCAACACCACGCTAATAAATAAAACTAGGGTGTTGAGTAGCAGGCTCATAAAGATACTTAGGCCTCGTCTACCACCAACGGCAACCAGCAAGACGAGTAACGTTACGATTAATAATAACATGCCGTTAATCATGGGCCACCCCTCCCCGCTGTGCCCGCGCGGCTAAAGCCGCCAGGCCACTAGTAATGGGCACAGCCAGAACGATACCAAAGGCGCTAATCAGTGACTGTGCAAAGCCGAGCCCCATCACCCAGTCAATGGTTTGGGCAATGCTGTTGCCGTTGCGTAACCACAACACCGATTCGGCGAAAGTATCAGCGATGAAAATCATGAATAGCACTGAAATTAACGGGCCCATTACGGACCGTCCGATATCCATCCCGGCTTTGAAACGCTGGGAGGCACCGCCGTTCAGTTGAAAGATCGCGACCGAGATGTCGCTAGTCTCATCCAGAACCGCACCGAGTGAACCGACAATAATTTCCACGTAAAAAAGTAACGCGGGCGACTGGGTCACGTACCGAACCTGTTGCAAGTGAATACCGCTATAGTTGGTCCACGTCATGACCGCGTAACCGAGTCCCACTGCACCAACCGTAGCCAGGAGGGTTGCCGCCGCTATCACTAGGCCCACGGGGCGCCAACCGATGACGAATAGGACCGTGACAATTGTGAAAATGACAACCAAAGTGGTAAAAATCCCCCACGCGTGGTTGCCGTTCCAGTGGAGGTCCAAATGAATCGCCGAGAAAAACAGCACCGTGTTGGCGGTGATCGAAGCAATAATTACCAGCGCGTGTTTGGCAGCTAGCAGGCAGATTAGTAACAACGTAATGACCATCAATACACCCAGCACAACGTCACGTTTGTTGTCCCGGAATTGGTAACCACTACCAGACTTGGTCAGAAACACCTGGTTACCCTGTTTGAGCGGACTATCCAGGGCACCAGACTGGGTGTACTCGTTAGTGAAGTGCACCGTCGCGCCCTTCTGCTCAGTGTTCAACAAGCGGGCGGTAATTGTTTGCTTAGTCTGATAATCAGTATTGTTATATGAATCCACTTCTTTTTGGGCCTGGCCGTTCTGCACAGACGTGACCTGCGCCACGGGCACCGAATACAGACCGGCATCATGCCGCAGCCCCACGCCAACCAGCAATACTATAATGGCAGCTCCGAGCCACCACCACCGTTTGCTCATCCTTAGCCTTCTTTCAACGAATCCATACCGCACTACACTTTAAAATCACCATGAACAACGGCCACAGTGGGTAATCGCACCACCGATGAGCGGCTAAAATCAGGAAATATGGTTAGCCCGTAGCACCTCATGATATGCGTCCTTAATGGGGCCTTCAGGTTTCGCCCACTCTTCCCAGTGGTCGGGCTTGAGGCTGGGAAAATCATAATGGTCGTTAATATACTCTTCATATTTGCGCACTGCGGTACTATGCGGAATGTTGAGCTGCAAAATCCGCACCTCTTTGATGTAACCGTCCAATGCACACCGTTCCGCCACGCCGTTCATATAAATATTGCCCAATTCAAAGTAGCGGGTGTCATCGTTCCGGATTATTTCCTGGATTAAATCAAACGTTTGGTACTGAGCCAATGCTAATGTGCCCCCTTCAGGAAAGCCGTCACCGCCGCTGCGTCCGGAATGGACGGCTGACCGCCCACGTGTGCCACAGCAATGCCGGAAGCCGCAGTGGCGTAATCGAGCGCGTCAGCCACGTCACCACGGCCATACTGACTGAGAAAACCACCAATAAACGTATCGCCCGCGCCGGTAGTATCCACCGCCTGCACGGTGTACGCGGGTATAGAAAAGTCGCCGCTAGGTCCGGAGTAATAGCTCCCCTTTTCGGCCAAGGTAATGATCACCTCGTTGGCACCCTGCGCGCGTAAAGTCGCGGCGGCCTCGGCCGTCGCAGCAGCGTCAACCATGTCAATGCCGGTCAGAGCGGTGGCTTCACCCTCGTTGGGGATGATAATATCCGTCGCCGCCAGGAGCTCTACTGGCACCCCATGACGGGCGGGCGCCGGGTTAAGCACGGTCTTAACGCCGCGCTTTTTGGCAGCCGCGAAAGCTTCCGTGACCGTCTGCATGGGTGATTCAAAGGTAGCCATGAGGAAATCATCCGGGCCCAACTCCGCTATCACGGGTGCCACGTCGTCCATGGTGACCGCGGCGTTGGCGCCGCTAGCAACCACAATCCGGTTTTGCCCTGAAGGCTCCACCATGATGACGGCTCGACCGGTAGGCTCCACTTCGTCAGTCACCAAATGCTGCGTTTGTACCCCTTTGGCCACTAGCGCCTGGCGTAGGCCGACACCGGCACCGTCATTACCAACGCGCCCGATAAAATCGACGTCCATACCGTTCAGAGCGGCGGCTACCGCTTGGTTGGCGCCTTTGCCACCAGGAGCTTCCGCGAGGTTATCCGCTATCAGCGTTTCACCAGGGTGCGGAATCTGCTGCACCGCAAAAATCTGGTCCAAATTGATACTGCCAATGATTGCTAATGTCATTTTTCGCTCCATTCGCCGGGCACGTGCCCGAAGTTGATTTTTATGTATACTGACAACACCTAAGTATAGCCTCTATCATACCAAATACGTCCTGGTACCGCCAAAAATGTCGGCCCACATCACGCCACAATGACCGTGGTCACCACGCCGTCCGTGATTGCTAACCCCGATAATGTAGCACTGTGAGCGCAGGGTGGCGGTGGGATGTGGTATTCTTATAGCAAATATTGAATTTTGGACTGCACCGTTACCATAAGGAGGAAAAATCATGGCCATTGATTACGCGGCAGCCGCCGCCAAGTACCGTGACGATATTATTGCTGACCTGTCCACCCTCGTTGCTATTGATTCAGAACGCGACGTGGAGCACGCCACCGCTGACGCACCGTTGGGACCTGGCCCTGCCGAAGCACTCGCCACCATGTTCAAAATTGCGGAGCGCGATGGTTTTAGTACTACTAACGTCGAAAATGTTGCCGGACGTATTGAAGTTGGTAGCGGTGAGGACATCCTGGGTGTGCTCGCCCACCTCGACGTGGTTCCTGCTGGCGAGGGTTGGACCCGCACACCCTTTCAGGCAACGATTGAGGGTAACCGGATTTACGGCCGGGGAACGGCCGACGACAAGGGTCCTGGGATTGCCGCCTATTACGCCCTCAAGGTAATTCGCGATTTGCAGTTGCCACTAAACAAGCGGGTGCACCTGATTTACGGTACTGACGAGGAATCCGAGTGGTACGGCATGACACGCTACATGGAAACCCAAGAAAACCCGACGTTAGGATTTTCACCGGACGCTGAATTTCCTATTATTAATGGTGAGAAAGGTATCGCCGACTTTGAAATTCAGTTGGCGCACGTGGCGGCCCGTGCTGCCACCACCACTTTGCACGCATTTAACGCCGGCATCCGGGCCAACATGGTCCCCGTTACCGCTACCGCCACACTAACTGGTGCCATTCCGACTGACCTCGAAGCCGTCGCGGGTGCTTTTGACGAGGCGAACGGTACCAAGACTGCCGTAACGCCAGTCAATAACGGCGTTACCATCACCTTAACTGGACGCGGGGCGCATTCCTCCATCCCCGCCGGCGGGATTAACGCCGGGACGTACCTCGCCGCACTGATTGACCAACTGGGTCTGCAGCTCGACCCCGCCGGTCAACAGTACTTGGCAGTTATTACCAACTTCCTCCACGCTGAAACCAACGGTGCCCGGCTAAACGTCGCGCTGACCGACCAAAAGATGGGCCCGCTGACCGCCAGCCCCGATATCTTTGCGTTCGAGCAGGACGGTCCCCAAACCATTTTGGTCAACGTGCGTTACCCGCAAGGCACGGACGCCGAGGCCATCCGGGATAATATGGAAAGTAGTATCGGTACTGACCACGTGAACGTCACCATTCACGGACGGGTTGAGGAACCACATTATGTTCCCGCCAGTGACCCGTTGGTCCAAACACTACTGCAGGTCTACACGGACCATACCGGCCTGCCGGGTGAGGAAGGTATCGTCGGTGGCGGGACGTACGGACGGATGCTTCAGCGCGGCGTTGCGTTTGGTGCGCAAATGCCCGGTGCCCCCGAAGTAATGCACATGGCCGACGAGTACATCACGATTGACGACATTATGCGTGCTGTCGCCATCTACGCCGACGCAATTGTGCGGCTCGCTCAGTAATGGCCGACGACGCTTTCACCGACGCCCTGTATGCCCGCGGACTTCACGTACCGTTTCTGCACGCAGAGAGCGTCGACTCCACCAACGCCTGGGCAGAGCGTGAGTTAGCCCAAGGCCGGCACACCCCCTTTGTCCTGTTGGCTGACACACAAAATGCTGGTGTGGGGCAAAGGGGCCACCAGTTCGATTCGCCGGCGGGTACGGGGATGTACTGTACGTACGTTCTATCCGCTACCCCCGAACAGATGATGTTACTCATGCCCGCAGCGGGTGTGGCCGCGAGTCGGGCCTGTGCCATCGTCAGTGGTACCACCCCACGGCTCAAATGGGTCAACGACCTGCTTGTCGGCCGCAACAAAATCAGTGGCATCCTAGCCTGGATTCGCCAAGACAGGGCTGGGCACCCCGTTGCCGTGTTGGGTTGGGGCCTCAACTTAGCTTTACCCGCAAACCGACCGTTAGTCGCTAACCAACCCGTGGCCGGGCTGTGGGCTGTAGCGCCGAACCCTGACCCTCGCCCCGCCCTTTTGGCCAACTTTTTGACCGAACTTACAACGTTGCTGGATACACCGGTAACGATTATGCCAGCATACCGGCGACTAGCCGCAGGCATTGGCTGGCGGGTACACATCGACGACGGGCAACGCCAACTGGATGGCACCCTGGCCGGCTTTGCCGACAACGGTAACGCAATTGTAAAAACAAGCACCGGGACGGTAACCGTCGCCCATGGTACACTAAGGTACGAGCAACTTTGAATTAGTAATTTGTGGGCCGCCATCCATTACCGGTGACGGTAACCAAGCGGACAACCGCAATCCGAGTGGTGACCATTATGGTCGCCCTACATATTTGTACTGGGAGATTTCAACGTGCGTAATTTTTTTAGCAAAGTGGGCCATTCGTGGTCCCGTATTGGCCACCGCATTAACCGTGGCTTCCACCATCAGGGTCGCCACCAACAGACCGGGCGATCACAGCAGTCGGAGCAGCACCATGATCGGCAACCGGTCACTAACCCGCTACCACCATTTTCGCGGGCGACGTGGACTTTGTACGCCGACACCATTCTGCAGACAATCCGCCACCTCGTTCTCGCCCTAGTTGCTGGGCTTATTTGTGCAGGCTTCCTCGCGTTGGGTGTCGGCGTCGGCTACTTTGCCTCCATCCTCGACAAGACACCCGTGCCTAGCGTATCGGCAATGACCCGTCAGGTGACGAACACGGAGGACTCCGCGACCCTGTACTACGCGAATAACGTCAAACTAGCCACGGTTATGAGTGACCTCGTGCGTGAGTCCGTCAGCAACAAAAACATGTCGCCGTGGGTCCGCAAAGCCATTGTGGCCACCGAGGACGCCGACTTTTACAAGCACAACGGGGTCACACCTAAGTCCCTCCTGCGCGCCGTCATTTCCTCTGTCACCGGTGTGGGGAGTCAAACTGGTGGCTCAACGCTGACGCAACAACTCGTTAAACTCCAGCTACTTTCGAGTGAAACCACGTTTAAGCGTAAGGCCAAAGAAATTGTGCTAGCCATGCGCGTTGATAAATACATGACCAAGTCGCAAATCCTCAACGCCTACCTCAACGTGGCCACTTTGGGGCGTAATAGTGATGGCGAGAACATTGCCGGCGTGGAGTCAGCGGCTGAGGGGATCTTCGGCGTATCCGCCAAGGATCTGAACATTGCGCAGTCCGCCTTCATCGCCGGATTACCACAAAGTCCGTTTATTTACACCCCGTACAATGCTGATGGCTCCCTGAAGGACAACCAAAAATACGGCGTCCAGCGGGAACGTGAAGTCCTGTTCCGCATGTACCGGGCGGGTTATATCACCAACAAGCAGTATCAAGAGGCCAAAAAATTTGACCTAGTTGCCTCCTTCCGGCGCACTGGTAGCAACGGCACGGACGAATCAACATCCGGCTTCGCGTACAGTTCCGTTATGCTGGAAGCCGAAAATACGCTCACCAAGCAACTCGCGCACAACGATGGCATTACCACCAAGAAGTTGAACGCGGACTCGTCGCTGAAGAAGGAGTACACGGATAAGGCGGCAACGCTCCTGACCACTAAGGGCTACCACGTTCACACCACCCTGGTTAAGCCAGTCTACGAGAAGATGCAGAGCGTCATGAGGGAATACCGGGATAATTGGGGCACCACGCATACGTACACCTACACGGATTCTGCCACTGGTAAAACCGAAACGGCTACCGAACCCGTGCAAAATGGTAGTGTGCTGTTGGATAACCAAACTGGTGCCATATTGGGATTTGTCGGCGGTGTTAAGAGCGGGATTAACCACATCTACTCAACCCGTTCATCCGGTTCCACCATCAAGCCCATCGCCGTTTATGGACCCGCAATTGAGAATCAGCTAATTGGTTCAGAATCCCAGCTGGCTGACTTCAAAACGAGCTTCACGAACTATTCGGTGAGCGACTTTGGCGGTACGATTGCCAACAAGTTCATGCCCGCCAGCTACGCGCTGGCCCATTCGTACAACATCCCCGCAGTCAACTTATACAGTGCGATCAAAGAGAAGGTCAACGTGGCCAGCTACATTAAGAAGATGGGCATCACCACCTTCACCAAGTCGGACTACTCGAAGCTGGGCTTTGCCCTCGGTGGTTCTGACTACGGGGTCAGCGTGAAGCAGGAGGCCAGTGCCTTCTCCACCTTTGCCAATAACGGACAACACGCCACCGCGTACATGATTAGTAGCATCACGGACCCATCAGGAAGAGCGGTGTACAAACACAAAGGCGGCAACACCAAGGTCTTCAGCAAGAGTACCGCCTACATCATGCAGAAGATGTTGCACGGCGTTGTGAGCTCGGGTACCGGGACGACGGTCAACTACCTGGCTAACTTTGACACCGACAACCTGATTGCCAAAACTGGTACTAGTAACGACGATAAGGACATCTGGTTCATCGGTAGTACACCAGGTCTGACCATGGCTAGTTGGATGGGTTATGACAACAACTATGGTCACTCGTTCTCGCTGGGGTCGAGCCAAAGTACCATTAACGAAACGTACTGGGCCGCCTCAATGAACGCCATTTACCAGCTAATTCCACAACAATTCAAGCTCCACAAGACTCTGAGTCGACCGAGCAACGTGAAATCGGTGAAGGTCAACTCCCTCACCGGCTTGCCGAACGGTACCGGCACGTTTAATGGGAAAACCGTCAAGACCAGTGGTAGCACCGTCACCAGTCTCTACAATGGCTGGACGCCTGACGCGTTTAAGACCGAGTTTGCCATTGGTGGTACCTTCAACAATTACCGCCTGTTCTGGAACTATATGGACGGTGCCAATAACGGGTACGGTAAGACAACGTCGGTCAAAGATGATGACGCCAGCGTGAATACTGACACCACGACTAAGGACCAACAGGATGCTGCCAAGGCAGCCGCTGCATCCAGTTCATCCAGCAGTGCGGCGGTCAGCTCCAGCAGCTCCAGCGTACTGTATAGCAGTGCACCCACCTACAGTTCCAGCAGTTCGGCAATCTCATCGTCATACGTCACAAGTTCATCGGTACCGGCAAGTTCATCATCAGCCGTTAGTTCATCGACTGAGGTAACACCGTAGAACCAGAACCAACAGGGCGAGAGTGGACCACAATGCGGTTAGCTCCCGAGCAATAACGTAATAATGCCGATATTCCACAA
Organism: Lacticaseibacillus pantheris DSM 15945 = JCM 12539 = NBRC 106106; assembly: GCF_001591865.1. Taxonomy (NCBI): domain Bacteria; kingdom Bacillati; phylum Bacillota; class Bacilli; order Lactobacillales; family Lactobacillaceae; genus Lacticaseibacillus; species Lacticaseibacillus pantheris. The sequence goes on along the minus strand of NZ_BCVS01000033.1, from coordinate 6,522 downwards.
TTCGGGAATATCGGCATTATTGTGTTAGGCACAGGGAGCTGTATTGTGGTCCACTCTTGTAGGCCGCCGTCGATGTTCATCGCTTTCTCGAGACTGCTAGTTGTGACTGGGCCTCACCCTATTGCGTTTTCCCGTGCAAAAAAACTTCCCCAAAAATGTTGGGGAAGCTTTTTAGCTTACTTGGTTGTCTGCCGTTCCGTAATGTCAAAGCCGAGACGAACGGTAATCTCATCGATACCCTCTTTGTTCATCAGCTTGGTCAGTAGACGCATGGCCACGGCACCAATATCGTAAAGTGGCTGGTCAAGCGACGTCAACTGCGGACGCGTCATCTGGGTCAGCTTGGTGTTGTTGCTAGTGATAATCTGGAAGTCATCAGGCACCCGCACACCGGCATCCAAAGCCGCGTTAAGGACCCCCACTGCCATCTCGTCATCGCTAATCAGTGCTGCGGTGGCACCAGCCTTCTGGATCTGCTTGAAGACAGCCAAACCAGCTTGGTAGCTGTATTCCGTTTCAAAGACGAGGCTCTCGTCATACGCAATGCCTGCACCGTCCAACGCCTGCTTGTAGCCACGCAACCGGTACTGGCCGGAAATCGGTTCACTCAACGGTCCGGTCACCAGCGCAATCTTCTTGTTGCCAGCATCCAGCAACTGCTTCGTGGCGCCCTGAACTGCGGCGACGTAGTCAATATTGACGCTTGCCAACTGCTCGTCAGGATCAACGGACCCGGCCAAAACAACTGGTGTCTTGCTACGGGCAAACTCGGAACGCAGATCATCGCTAATTGACCGGCCCATGTAAATCAAACCATCAACTTGCTTAGCCAACAGGGTGTTGACCACCTGCACTTCTTTTTGGTTGTTTTCATCGGAGTTAGCGAGGATGATGTTGTACTTGTACATTGAAGCCACATCGTCAATCCCACGCGCCAAACTGGAGAAAAACATGTTGGTGACATCCGGGATGATCACCCCCACCGTAGTGGTCTTCTTCGATGCCAGGCCACGCGCAACCGCGTTTGGACGGTAGTCAAGGCGGTCAATGACGTCCAAAACGCGGCGACGGGTGGCCGCCTTCACGTTTGGGTTACCGTTAACAACACGGGATACGGTCGCCATGGACACATTAGCCTCGCGTGCTACGTCATAAATTGTGATTGTCTGTTTCTCCATTGTTTCAAATCGTCCCTTCAAATTACTATATTTATCATGTATTGGATAATGATTTATCCTGTATAAGATAGCAGATTACGGAATCGAATGCAAGCGTTTTACCACTATTTGCACCGCTTTTTTCATGACATTTTCAATAGCATTTAGCGAGGCACCTTCTAATCGTTTACACGAGAGGCGTTTTCATTTAACCGTTTACATTCGCACAACCACCACGTTTGGCATTTTCTCATATGCTATACTGTATGCATACGCCTCATGGCGCCAACCAAAGGAGGAACCCATCCATGAATGAACATTTACAGCAACTCACCCAGTGGCTTCAGGACCAACAACTGGACGTTGCCTACATCAGCAATCCCACCAACATTAGTTACTTTAGCGGCTTCTTTCAGGATCCCGAAGAACGTGTCACGGCACTCTTTGCCTTCCCGGACCGCGACCCATTTTTGTTTACCCCCGCGCTCTCCATCGAAGAGGTGAAGCGTAGCGGCTGGTCGTACGACGTGCACGGCTACCTAGACCACGAGGACCCCTTTGCCCTCATTGGCGACGCAATTCGCGCTCATGCCGGCGAACCGGCCAAGTGGGCCATTGAAAAGGACGACCTGCCCGTTTACCGTTACGACGCCATCCGTCAACAATTTCCCGACGCCACCTTCCCCGCGGACGCATCGCGGTTCATCGAACAAAAGAAGCTCATCAAGTCCGACAGCGAAATTGCCCTCATGGACGCCGCCGGACGCGAGGCCGACGCCGCCTTTGCTGCCGGTTTTGCCGCTCTGCACAGTGGCGTGACGGAACAGGCGGTCGTCGCTGAAATCAACTACGCCATGATGAAACGGGGTGTCATGGAAATGAGTTTTGACACCATTGTCCAGGCGGGGGCCAACGCTGCCAACCCGCACGGTGGCCCGGAACTGAACCAAGTGCAGCCAGGTCAGATGGTCCTCTTTGACCTCGGTACCGTCCACCAGGGTTACGACAGCGATGCCACCCGTACCGTCGCGTTCGGCAAAGTCGGCGACCGGGAGCGCGAAATCCACGCGGTTTGTCTGGAAGCTAACTTAGCCGCTATGGAGGCCGCTAAGCCTGGGGTCACCGCCGCGAGCCTCGACAAAATCGCCCGGGACATCATCACCAAGGCCGGCTATGGTGAATACTTCAACCACCGCCTGGGTCACGGCATCGGCACTAGCACCCATGAGTTCCCATCCATCATGGAGGGCAACGACATGGAGCTGCAGCCGGGCATGTGCTTCTCCATTGAACCCGGCATCTACGTTCCTGGCTTCGCCGGTGTCCGCATCGAGGATTGCATCCACATCACGGCTGACGGCAACGAACCATTCACCCATACACCAAAGACGTTGCGGGTAATCGAACCGTAATTACCCGGTCATACGTCCTGAAGCGCAAATGTAGCCCCGTAGAGGTCCTCGACAACGAGGAACCTCCACGGGGCTACTATTGTATTTCGGGGGCTGTAAGTCCACGAGAGGGCCGTCACCGACTGTACTAGCCAGCCAGCACAGTCGAACCATCAACCAACTGCTGCGTGTGATCCACAACTTTGTTGGCACCCGCGTCCACCAGCTCCTGGCGGTCACCAAACCCGTAAGTGACGCCCAGTGTTTTCACACCGTTCGCCTGCCCACCCTTGATGTCGGTAAAGCGGTCACCAATCATTACGGAATGCGCTTGACCGGCACGCTGGTTACGCATGGCGTAGGCGAGCACATCCGCCTTCTTCACGCGGGTATGTTCGTCCATCGAGGCGCCATACACCCCGTCGAAGAGCGTACCCAGGTCAAAGTGGTCCACCAATCGGGCCACCATGGCTTCCGGTTTGGACGACGCAACCGCGGTGCGAAAGCCTTGATTGCGGAGCGCTCGCAGGCTATCGGTAATACCGGCGTACAAATCGGCCTCAAATATACCGCGGGCCTCGTAGTAGACCCGGTAGCTTTCAATGGCCCGGTCAACGGCGGCCGCATCAAGCTCCGGGTAAAACTGGTTGATACTATATGTGAGGCTGGGACCAATCCAGGTCCGGTACTGCGCGTCCGTCAGTGGCCGCATTTGGCGTTCGTGCACCATGTACTTAATACTATCCACAATGCCACGTTCAGAATCAGCAATTGTTCCGTCAAAGTCAAAGAAGAGTGTTTTATCCGTCACGTACTTGTCCCCATTCCGTTCATCGTACTGTTTATCATAACGCACAAGGAAGCCATCACCCCGGCTCCTAGAGTGAGTCCACGTGACGGCTTCCTTGCTAGACACGCCCTGATGACGCGCCCATAAACTTATGATCAATTATTACTCGTGGTCATCCGCCTTATCAGGAGCATCAGCGGCCGGCTTGTCCGCATCCGGAGCGGGCGCAGCCGTATCCGCTGCCACGTCAGCGGCTTCGGCGTCCCCGGCCGTGGCGGCAGGTTCTTCCGGAGTCGCAACCGCGTCGGGCTCAACATCGTCGTCCGCGTCCTCACCGGCATCCTTAGCCTGACCAAAGGCGCTCTTACCGTCAACGACGATGTCATCAAAATCATCATCGTCATCGTTACCGCCAACGAGCTTGGTCCGGATTGCTGCCGTCGCGTTGGTGAAGGCGGAGATATCACCATCTTCATTCGGTGTAATCTTAGTCTTCAGGCCAGTGACGAACTCCTCAGCGCTAGTCCGGAAGTCCTCCGTGGCATCCTTCGCAAAGTCAAAATAGTCTGCGGCCCGGTCAGACAGTTCGTTTGTACCGGACTTGAGCTTCTTTTTGAGCTCATCAGTTGTTTGTGGTGTTAAGAGGTAAGTTGCGGCCAGCGCACTGGCGCCACCTAAAATGAAACCTAGCAAGAAGTGGTTCTTTTTAGACATTAATGGGACCCCCTATTCCTCGTTGTCATTCTTATTCTTCGACATTGTTTTGCGTAGTACGCTAAAAGCAGACCGGCCGACCTTGAATGCGGCCAGGCCACCAGTAGCCTTCGCGGTCTTGTTAATGCTACCCGTGAGGTCGCGGGCCGCGTTGTTCAGGTCGGATACGCTCTCACCCAGATCACCCATGGCGGTGAATACTGGGTCAATCGTTTTGACCTTCCCGTTGACGTCCTCAAGCAGGTCGTTCGTCTTGACGAGCAACCCTTCGACCTCATTAGTAACGGTACCGAGCTCCCCGTTAATAGTTGCCAACGTTTTGTTCGTTTCGGCGACCGTGTTCTTTAAATCCTTACTAACACTCCCCAAGCTGACACACACAATGAAAATGCCTAAAGCAATAATCAAAAATGCGACTGCCGCAATGATGAGTGCAATTGTACCACCAGTCATGGCTAAACTCCCTTTCGCTGTCATCATTAAGAGGTGACGCTATAATACCACGACCACCAATTAAATACAGAATATCATCAAATGAACACGCATTCAATTTTTTGGGGCAGTTTTATTAATTAAATATTTGCTGATTGGTAGTCACAAAGGTGTGGTTCGGCGCGACCAACCGCGTCATCTTTGCTAAAATGAGGGGTGAAAAGCAATCGGGAGGACGTCATGCCATACTTACTCAGCGCCAAAACAACAAGTCAGTCAGTTTCATCGACGGTGACCCAAGCTAACCACTGGTTCAGCAACATTAACTGGGCTAGCATTCAAGCCACCATCATTAATCGTGCCATCCTGATTGTGATTGCCAGCATCCTGTTCTTCATCCTGAACCGGGGTGGCAAGTACCTCATTCGCCGTGTTTTCAGCCATTACGAAAATAGTCAGCTGGCCGGTAGCCGCTTTGCGACCGTCAAGATGCTGGTGCTGAACATCTTTAGCTACGTGGTCATCTTTTTCTACATTTACACCGCTCTGAGTATCCTGGGTATCCCCGTCGGCACGTTACTCGCTGGTGCAGGAATTGTGGGGATTGCTGTCGGTCTCGGTGCGCAGGGCTTCATTAGCGACATCGTGAACGGTTTTTTCATTATTTTGGAAGGGCAGCTAGACGTTGGCGACAGCGTTCAACTCGGACAAATTAGCGGCTCGGTGCAGGTGGTGGGTCTCCGGACCACACAAGTAGTCAGCGCGGACGGCACGTTGAATTACATTCCTAACCGTAACATCACAATCGTCCGGAACCTCTCACGCAACGCCATGACCGCCATCGTTGATCTCCCCGTTGCCAGTGACACAGACTCGGGTACGATTGAACGAATCGTCAAGAAGGTCAACGCCGAACTGGTGCCCAATGACGAAGACCTGACGAAGGCACCCGAGATAGTGGGCCTGGTACCCTCACAGTGGGGCGGTCTGGTCTACCAGGTACGCGTGACCGCTAAACCCGGCACCCAATCTGCCGTGCGGGCCCGCTTTCTGACTGCATACGTTGATGCGCTACGTGACGCTGGTATTACCGTGCGGACGGCGCCCACCGGCACAAAGCTGCCGTAAACGCCCATTAACAAACGAGTCCCCCAGTTACAGGCAACCCCACTATGCAGAGTGGGTTGGCCGACAACTGGGGGACCCTTTTTTATTCGACTTTGCCGGTTGCGTGAGCAGTTACTTTCGGCGTTACGTCGTAGTCCTTGCTCAAATCGTGGCAGATGTAGTTCAAGCTCTTCATCCATTCACGCCGGGTCACGATGCCCGTAAACTCTCCCGTGCTAGCCACTACCGGCAGGAACGGATCATTCACCAGCATGTGCATCACGTCCTCCAACGCGTACGGGTTCGCCACCGTCGTCACCTCTGTATCCATAACGTCACGGACACACATGTCGTCCAGTTGTTCAATCTTCAAGCTGTCAAGGCCCAACATGGTTTCAGTCACCATGGGCAACGAAATGAGACCCACGAACTGATCACCATCAAGCACGGGTATGCGCGCGTAGCGAACCTTAGTCAGAACAAGGAACGCGTGGGTCAAAGAGTTATCTGCCTGGACCGTCGCGACCATGGACGCCGGAATAACGTAATGTTCCCGGTTGACCATGAGCATATCCTCAACGGTTTTGTTTAACATCGGAATTCCCCCAAACTATCACCGAATTATTGGGCCGCCGCCCGCAGTTTTAATTGCGTTTTTTGTAAGCGATTGTTACGTTAATGAGCCGGCGTTTATCACCGACCTCGAGTATTATTGTACCCTGTCTGGAAACGAAACAACAGGGTTGCCCAGAAGCTTCAATGTTTCTTCAGTACCCTGACAGATTCTCCACACTTTCTTCACCATTGCTAGTCGTACATAATTCCGGTAGAATTTTCCCAGTGATGGCTACTGACCTATGGCTCCTAGTGGCGGTCCTGGCGGCGCGGTGGCTTCTGTTGGCGGTTCTGGCCGGTGGGGGGTGCCGTGGGG
>NZ_BCVS01000032.1:0-21454 GCF_001591865.1 Lacticaseibacillus pantheris DSM 15945 = JCM 12539 = NBRC 106106 | reverse complement strand
GGCAGTGGTTACCATTCCGACCCCACACGCCTACACTCACCGGCCCGACCGACGCGGCCTCGTGCTACTGTAGCAATCAAACCGGTCGACAAGACGCCTCCCCGTCAACTGTGTCTGTCAACATGCTTTGCGGCACTGACCGGTTTGTGCGGTGGGGATGGCTCCAGTAGGTGGGGCGTGCCCGTGGCTGGCTACGAGCCTCACGCTCCGGCAGTTCCGGCCTCCTGCGAATCTTGGAACTCGAGCAAAACCCGCTCGATTTCCAAGATTTGATTCCGTAATTCGCTACGCTCGAACGGAACTACAGGCCTGCAGGCGCCACGGGCACACCCCACCTACTTCCGCCATCCCCACCGCACAAACCTAGTTAGCATAATTCCCCCATAATTGCATAGTGAACATCCGGTTCGATAGTTGATTGAACCTCAATAATATTTGCTACAGCGGCCATGTTTTGAGACACCAATACGGGTCCACTAGTCCGTATAAAATGGTATCCACACAACTGTAATTCTCCTTGTTAACTTACCTAGACATCAGCTCTCACGTATACGGCGATAGATATGTAAATTTACCGAAAAGCACATATTTTCGGCAGTTGCACGAGGTTTTATATAACGGTTATTGAGTTTTTCCTACAATAGTATTTTCTTCGGCACGTTTGGTGTTTTACTGACCGTTCCGTATGGTTTGCGATTACCAATATATCTGGGGTGGAAATTCAAACTAGGGTTGGGTGTTGGTAATGACGGAGGTAGTTGGGGGTGTGGCCGTGGCGGCTGCAGGCCCGTAGTTCTGTAGGAGGCGGAGCCGACGTACAGAATCAAATTGGATAGACTGGGCGGGCTTGGCCCAGGCTATCCAATTCGCGGTAGCACGGAACGTGCGTGAGCGTGAGGCTCGTAGCCGGCCACGGGCACGCCCCCAACTACCGGAGTCATTGCCAACGCCCAACCCGGCCACGGGCACGCCCCACCTACTGGAACCATCCCCAGCGCACAACCCGGTCGCCTGCATCCAAAGCCACCGCAAACACCCTGTGGCCAGGCGGCAACAGGGTGTTTGCGGTAATTGGGTGAATTGGTACGTCAGTCCTGGTCATCCATAAATTGGGCAATCAGCGGTTGCATGGTAATCACGCGTGCCAGGCTGGATTCAGGATCCTTGAAGTCGCTCTGAGTCCACTGCCGCAGAATCATCGCGATGGACGATTCAAACGCGGATAACATGTAGTCTAACTCCAAATTGGTGAGTTCAGGATGACGCTGGTGGTAGGGCTCTACTAGCGCATCGTACAAGCGCTGGTACAGTTCCTCCTCATGCCCAAACGGTAGTACGTTCATCTGTGCAAAGTAGATGCGGTAAAACGATTGGTCCGCCTTAATCATCTTCAGGAAGTGAACGGCGCCGTCTTTGACGTTATTTGATAAGTAGAACTTACCCGTCTCGGGGTAGAAGAATGTCAGCAGAACGTTGTAGACGTCGGCTCCGGTCTCGTCCGACACGGCGTAGATGCTGTCAAAGTGTTCATAAAAAGTGGACCGGTTAATGCCCACAATTTGGCATACCTCGTTCACGGTAATCTTGTTGATCGGTTTCTTGGACCAGAGGGCAAAGACTGCTTGCGCAATGCGCCGGTGAGTCCTCTCCCAGTTGCGATTGTGGTTAGTCAAAACAAATCCCCCCCAGAAATGTTTGCGGCGGCCGGCCTGCAGTACCTTGCCAGCCCGGCTCTATCTCTATTATAAATGGCTCGGAATAACGTTAGGGTAAAAATTGCACATTTATTGCGAAAAAAATTCGTAAATATAATAAATATTCTTGTGAGCCACAAATTAACCCACCTCTACTTGGCGGGGACGTAGGTATTGCTCCTCTGCCGCCTCACGTGCAGCAACGGCATCTTCGTAGGTTGAAAATGCTTTGAGTAAAACGTAGTGGCCGTTGACCATCAGGCGTGCAAACCACTGGTTACTTTGGCGGTTGAAGTGAACGCCAATGTGCCCGGAAGTGTTTCGTTTGCCCATCTTAATGGAGCATAGCGGGACACCTTCTTCGTTGAAAAGGTACTTGCCGTGGTTGTGTTGTTGTTGCAGAAAGGCGGCGTTATGTTGCGAAGACGTGCGTGATGATTCCTGACGCAAACAGCCACAGCTGCGGGTCATGCCGTGACGCAAACGGTAGCTGTCTGCCACCGTTGAGTTGCCGCAGTCGCACTGACAAAGCCAAAGCGCGTTACCGTTTTTAGCGTGACCTGCGGGCTTTAATACACGTAGACGGCCAAACCGCCGTCCGGTTAAGTCGATTCTCATGGTATCTACACCTCACTTTTTGCTAACGACATACAATTACCCAACCACACCCGCATTATACAAATAGAATAACTTTAGGTCACCAGACAATTCAAATAGAAAAGTCCGGTTTAAGTTGGTTATGGTTCTGATACGTAAAGGATGTAGTTATGAAACCAAAGCTTTTAGAACGGCGCTATGCAAATGTTTTGTGGATACGTAACGGGACAAAACAGGCCTAATTGTACGCAATAAATTCACCGTTTGGCCACTATTTTAGCAATAGTTCTTTACTAAATAATGTTATACTACGTGCAAGTTGGCACACAAAATAACGACACTCAGACCTGTCGGTATATAAAAGGCTGTACGATTAATGGTATAAATGTATACTTTTATACTCACTGGTCGGCCGACGGTTATCTGTAACAGACTTAGGAATGTGTGTATGCGGATGTTGGCGGATGAGCTAGAATAGGTTTAAGACATTAACAACATAAAAAGGCCAAAGTTAGGGGTTGTTGAAGTGATATTTTTCATTAACAGCATTATGCAGGCAAATAAATCTGGGATTGAGTTCGCCCAGTTGAAGCGAATTGAGTTGTTTAATGACCATAATGAGGACTACCGGTTGGTGGTCCGTGATTGGGATCCTAAACTACACCCCGTAACGCGAGCCGCGGGTGTGCCCGACTCCCAGTTAATTAATATGTTCGAGTACTTTCAAAACGCGATGGTGGTTCCGGAGCAGCCGGTGCATTTGGCAGGCTTGGACTTTGGCGTACTCAATACGCACGCTGACCAGGAGGCTAACCGCTTCTTGGTCTATAACGCGAATAATCAGTTGGTGGCCCGCGTTAACTTTACCGGTGACGATCAGGTGGTAACCTCCACCGAACTCTTCGACGGCTTTGGTAACCTTTATCGCGTTGACTATTACGACACGCGTGGTTTTAGAACGTTGGAGCAGTGGTACACGCCGGATAATAAAATTGGTACCGAGGCGTGGCTGGATGTTAACGGCGTACCCGTGGTGGAGAAGTTCTACCGTACGGATAACACCGGTGAACTGGCCCCCACGGGTTGGCGGCTCACCGACCGCAATGACGGTAAGGTATACATGTTCGACACGATTGAGGAACTGACTTTGCAGTTTCTTAACGACCTGAATGCGGAGTACTGGTCCCAGGAGCACCCGAACGTGTTCGTGCTCGACCGGGGACACGTCGCCGACTGGGGGCTCTTGCACCTAGACCGACCGGCGTACACCGTGAACCACCTGCACAACGCGCACGCTAGTGGTCAGGACCCCATGGCCCCGATTGTTAACAACAACTACGAGTTTACGCTCAACGCCATCAATGGTTATGACGCGATTGTTTCGTCGACCCACAAGCAAAGCGCCGACGTTGACAAGCGGTACCACCCGACCGCGAAACTGTTTACCATTCCTGTTGGGGTGGTACCGGACCGGCTAATCAACGCCCCGCGGGTACCGGAAACGAAGCGGGCCTTTGGTAAAATGGTCGTCTTTGCCCGGATTGCCCCTGAAAAGCAACTGGATCAATTAACCCAGGCCTTTGCACAAGTGCATGACGCCGTGCCGGAAGCCACGCTGGATCTGTACGGTTATGCCGATAACAGCAACAATTATGCGGCTAAACGCGCCGTGCAAAAGGTGATTGATGAGCACGATTTGGGGGATGCGGTGACGTTCAAGGGTTACACCACGGACGTCGATACGGCTGAAAATGACGGCATGTTGTACGGTCTGACCTCAAACATGGAGGGCTTCAACTTAGCCATCATGGAGGCCATTGCCCACGGCCTGATTCCCGTGACCTACGACGTCAATTATGGCCCTAATGAAATCACGGAGGACCACGTGAACGGACGGGTCGTGCCGTACGGTGACATCGATGCCTTTGCCCAGGCAGTAATCGAGATTCTGCAAAATCCCGATTTGGCCCAGCAGTACAGCACGGCCGCATATGATTCGGCGGAACGCTACTCGGAGGCCAACGTGTGGCAGGCCTGGCGTGCGCTCATTGATGACGCGGACGCGATTTGGCCCGCAAAGTTGGCCGCGGCACGTATGACCACCGTACCGGCAAAGGGGGATAACTAGATGTATTACTTCATTACCGAAAATGTCTTTGGCCTCAATTCTGGCACCGAACACGCTGCGGCTCGGCGTACCAACATGTTTAACGCCGAGGGGGAGCGGGCTTACTACGTTTCCCGCAACTACAACCGGTTCCTGAACCGCGATTTGGCTAATATTGGTTTGACGCCAGCAGAGTCCATTAATATGTACGATTTTTTTCAGGGAACCCTCGACGTCGAGCGTCGCGAACAAAATTTACGGCTACTGCCGGAAGTACCGCTCGATAAGTATCACGTTGATGGCGTGAGTGCGAACTATTCCGTCATTAAGCACGCGGGGCGTGAGGTCGGCCGCATCAATGTTTTGCCCGCAACGGTGGGGCTAACCATGGACGTGGAAAGTCGCGATATCCGTGGTAACATTGTCGCCCGTGAAAATTGGGATTGGCGGGGCTTCAAATCATCGCGTGATTACTTCCACCCCGATGGTAGCGTCGCGTCCCGGACCTACTTTGACCTGCAGGGCCACCCGGTACTGGAAGAATTGTGGATGAATGTGAACGGCCAACTGGCCCCGTCCATGTGGCAGCTGCTCAACTACAAGGGCCGCAAGTACCAGTTTAACACGGAGGACCAGTTATTCCTGTTCTTCCTGAACGAGCTGATTAGTACGGATGGGGATGCGACCATTATCAGCGACCGCCACACGCTGGACTACGTGGTGGCTGACGTCCAGGGAGCCAAAGCAAAGTGGGGGTACTTACACGGTGTGCACACCGACAAGCCCGCTGCCCCGGGTCGGGGTCACGTACTGAACGTGTACCGGACGTTACTGCAGGACCGTGCTGACGACTTTGATGGCGTCTTTGTCGCGACTCCAGAGCAGCAGCAGGAGTTGCAGCAGCGCTATCCGCACATGACGGTGCGGGTAGCTCCTGACACCGCGGTTGCGGCCACGCATGACCACCAAAAGGCGGCCAAGCCGACCGTTGTCTTCGTAGGGCGGTTTGGTCCCGACAAGCGGCCCGAGCAGGCGTTGCAAATGATGGCCCAAGTGGTGCAAAAGGTACCCGCGGCGCAGCTGAATTTTTACGGGTACGCCCCGGATAACGAGACGTTGACCAACCTGAATAACCAAATAACCAAGCTGGGACTAAAGGACAACGTGACTCTGGGCGCTTACCTGAGTCGTCAGGATCTCGACGCAGTTTACGCCGCAGCCGATGTCATCGTGCAGACATCCAGTGCGGAGAGCTTTGGTATGAACCTGGTCGAGGCGATGGCCTACGGGGTGCCGGTGGTCACGTATAACGTACCGTATGGTGCCGCTAACCTAGTGCGCAGCGGCGACAATGGCTACGTGGTTCCGGATAATGCGACTAAGCAGATGGCGGCCAAGGTCGTCAAACTACTGACGGACCAACAGGACTGGCAGGCCAAGAGTACCGCTGCGACCGCTTGGGCTACGGAAATGACGTACAGCCGGGCCATGGGCAAGTGGCGGGAAGCGCTGAAATAGCTCATTGGGCTTTGATTTAACCGGTCCACAAGCAGAAAGCTTATTTGTGGGTGTGAGCATCTATTTAGCGTGGTGGTGTGACCCGATAAACCGGGTACGATTAACGTCCCCTAGACTGAAGTAAAAGTCTGGGAAAGGAACAGCTTAACTGTATTAAAAGCACGGTCACCGTTCAATTTTGGATGGTGACCATGCTTTTTTGTCTCAACCGAGGTGTACGGAACCATGTTGAGGTTAATTGCCATTTAGGCAGCAATAGTTGGTGGCCAAGCAAACCTAGCTGGCACCAGTTTGGATTGGGTACCGATTCCGCCAAATACATTTCTTTGTATTTAATTACTTAAATCGATTACAGACGTAGATATAAAACGTTTCGTTATTTATAGTCGGCGAAATTACTGGTCTTATCTTCTTTGTGAACGGTACCATCCGTGATATACTTTGGACAAAATCGTTAACTATTAAATGCAGAAACTATGGGGTCAAGCAGCGGCGAGAACCGCGACGGTGGGGGAAGAGCAATGCAAACAACGCAACAATTGCCGGTACAAATCAAGCGTATCTGGGCGCTGAGTGCCGTAGGGTCACTTTGTATGGGTGTGCTCATTACCGTGGGTTTGGGGGTGGCCAATTGGTTATGGAACTGGCCGTTTTGGTTAGTCTGGGTGGCATTGGGGCTCACCATCGTTGAGTTCATTGTGGAATTGGCGCTGGTCCCCTACCGCTATCGATTCTCAGAGTACGTGATTACGGATAACGCAGTGGAAATTCAATCCGGCTTTATCTTTCGTAACCGGATTGCGATTCCCATCGCCCGCATTCAGAACGTGACGCTCAAGGCCGGTCCGCTCATGCAGTGGCAACACCTTGAACAGGTGGTCATTGCCACGGCGGCAACCACGCATGATATTGAGGGCGTCCAAACGGCTGTGGCCACGCGCCTGCGGGAGTTAATCATGGCCCGCGCGATGGAGGTGCAGGATAATGACCTCTAAACCACGACATTTACACCCACTGTCAATGTTGGTGAATGCCATCCAAATTTTTTGGATGCTGGCTGTGATTATTTTTGTGGATATTGCGACCGATAACGGCGGACGTAATGCGATTTTACAAGACATGGCGCACTGGCTAGTACTAATCATATTGGGTGTGATTGGCATCACGCTGTTGCTGGTGGTGCTCCCGTACGTAATGACTACATACGAACTAACGGATAAGGGTGTGACGCTTAATCGTGGTGTATTGCGGCGCCAACACCTGCACGTGACATACGCGCGTATTCAGACGGTGCAACATTTACAGTGGTTTTTCCTGAAGCCACTGGGATTGGAAAAGGTGCAGATCGAGACTGCTGCCCGTGGCAGTGGTCATGGCGAGGTGGTTCTGACCCTGGTTCACGCATCGGTGGGCACCGAAATTGAACGGCGACAGCAGGCCGCCCGTGCCGCCGCTCCTGGTGCGCAAACTACGCCGGTGGCAGGTATGGACAGCGATACGGATATAGCGACGGACAACGCTACCGTAGCATCGACAACCTACCGCCTACCCAACGAAGACCTGCTGATTTTCGGTATTACGTCACTGGGCTTTATCCCGCTAATCTTCTTGCTACTGGCCGTTTGGTCACGTGTGAGCGAGTGGATTCCCGGTGTGGAGGATTGGTTGGCGAATCTCTTGATGCACTTGCCCGCGATTAGTATTGTTGTTCTGCTGGTGGTTATAATTGGGCTGGGCGTCATGACCGAGTTTGTCCGTATTCTCATTCGCTATTGGGGTTTCACGCTCGACTTTGACGGTCGCCGACTCCAGTCACGCAAAGGCTTGCTGCAAACGAACACGGTTACGGCCACCGCCAAGCGGATTCAGGCGGTGCGGTATAAACAGAACATTATTCGCCAATGGTTGAGTGTTGGGACGGCGCAGGTGATTTTGGCGTCGAACGTGGCGAGCAAAGAGGACGATAAGGATATGGTCATCTACCCGCTGGTGCACCAGGACCATGTTTGGGAACAGCTGACGCGGTACGTGAGCTGGTTACCGGACCGCATACCCGCAGTTACCCCGGTGATGACGGGCTACTGGGCATTAATTCGGAATGCGCTGATTTTACCAGTAATCGCCGTGATCCCATGTATAATCTGGCTACGTCCGTGGGGGTGGCTGTCCTTATTGTTGCTTGTTTGGGGCGGACTACAGGGACGATATGCGGCCACGCGGCGGGGTTACGTCACTGCGGGGCGTTTCATCTACCTACAGACGGGACGCTGGTTTGAGCGTGAATTATTGGTGTCCCCGCGCGACCGGGTACAATCTTTGACGGTGCGCCAGTCGTGGTGGATGGTCCGTACCGGTTTGGCGCACGTCCAGGTAAGTCTGCGCCGCGGCGATGGCGAGTACGAAGTCGACTTACGCTACGTACCCTTGGCAGTTGGGGAGGCCATTTACCAGTGGTATTTGGGCGACAACGTTGTGGATGTCGCTACGACTGCACCATGACATTGCCAGCCATTGGCGGTAGAATGGTGTCAGTGATTCGCCGTACCAAGAGACGGTCAACGAAATCCCGGAGCTATTCGGGGCAGGAAAGGAAGCTTTTGATTTATGACAAAGCCACAGACTAAAGTAGAGAGTTTTGAGTTGGACCATACGGCCGTAAAGGCACCATACGTGCGCCTGATTACGGTGGAAACGGGGAGCAAAGGCGACCAGATCAGTAACTTTGACCTGCGTCTAGTTCAGCCAAACGCGAACGCCATTCCGACGGCCGGCCTGCACACCATCGAGCACCTCCTGGCTGGCTTGCTGCGGGACCGCATGGACGGTGTGATTGACTGCTCGCCGTTCGGCTGCCGCACCGGCTTCCACCTGATTACCTGGGGCCAGCACACAACCACTGAGGTGGTACAGGCGCTGAAGGGTTCCCTGGAACAAATTGCAAACGACATCAAGTGGGAAGATGTACCCGGTACGGATATTAAGAGCTGTGGTAACTATCGCGATCACAGTCTGTTCTCCGCAAAGGAATGGTCCAAGAAGATTTTGGCCGAAGGTATCTCTGACGACCCGTTTGAACGGAACGTCATTTAATGTCTACATTTTGAGGGCAAAGCCGGTGCGTAAATATGACGGACCGGCTTTTTCTTTGCGCTTAATTAGTCTGGTGCAGGCCCGTCAAAATAGGGCTACTGGAAACTAATGGTCAGCCCACAAGATAAATGACGATTTTGTGCAAAAATTACACCAATTATGGGCAACAAGTGTTATCATTAGAGTTAACAAAGGCAACAGTCGTCCATTAAATGGTGGATGGCGTGGCGTACCACCCCCGCTCAATGGGGATGATGCCCGGTGGATCAGGCACGTTGTGTTTTTCGCGTACCGCATTCACTATATAACACAGGCGAACGTTGGTTATCGCCGGATAAATTCGAGCCAGCACGGTGGGGGCCGTGAGTATACCAACGTCTGACTGCACGTCTTTGGGGAGTAGGTCACGGTAGAGATAGCTTGCTGTGATTGAAAGGATGACCAATATGAAGCGAGTAGACATGACTGGACGCACCTTTACGCGGCTGACGGTCCTAAGCTATGCCGGCAATGATTCCCACACGGGCAACGCACAGTGGCTTTGCCAATGTACGTGCGGCCGGCAAGTAGTGGTTGATGGTTACCGGTTACGCAAAGGCATGACCCGTAGCTGCGGCTGCTTGCGGTCCGAGACTGCGCGCGAAAGCATCATGCACAATGAAGCTACGCGGGCCCAAATGCAGACCAAAAACTGCACTGAGGATATCCGTCTCGGGATTATGATGACGCGCCGCCGTAGTAATCGTAGTGGGGTAGTCGGGGTTTGTTACGACAAGAAAACTGACATGTGGGTTGCGCGCATGATGTACAAAGGCCGGTTGGTGCTGAACCAGCGGTCTAAAGATTTTAACGTAGCACGCCGGGCACGCTTGGCGGCGGAGACAGAATACCTTGGACGCACACAGGGTGAAAGCCTAGAGCAGGCTATTGGTTAACTGCGGTGGGTACAGATGGTTCTATCAGTAAAGCACATAAAAGACCGGTTGTGACACTACCGTTGGTGGTGTGATGACTGGTTTTTACTTTGACCAACAGTGTGTGATCAAGGATAGTGACGGATGCGCAATTGCGGATGTTTTTTAGCGATTTTTGTATAGGGCGGGCAAATGCGTGGTTATGGGCTTCTTTGGCCGCGTTAATGTTATTTGGTCGTAACATAGGCCGGGAAGTGGTGGAAAACACGGGCTGACCGTGGCATAATTAGTTCAAGGTAGTGAACCAGTCTGGGGGGATTGGGCATTGCTGGTTGTTAGTCGGTTGTTTTGGCGGAGCTTGGGGGCTGCGTCGGCCGCAAGGTAATGATAGTAATAACAAACGGGAGTGAGTTTATTGACAAGGATTGATTTAACTGGGCAGCAGTTTGGGCGTTTAACCGTGCTCGAATATGCTAGCCGTAACCCATTGAATGGTAACGCAAACTGGCTGTGCCGCTGCGAATGCGGTAACGAGGTGGTGGTCGATGGCTACCGCCTACGTAAAGGCCAGACGCAAAGTTGTGGTTGCTACCGCGCGGAAGTATCGCGCAAAAACATCATGACGCAGGAAAAGACCCGCGCACAGATGGTTAAGCACCACATCAGTGAGAAGGCGCACGTGGATGGCATGACCGTTTTGCGTAGCACTAATAGCAGTGGCGTGGTCGGCGTCAGCTTTGATAAGCAGTCGTCCAAGTGGGTTGCCCGGATGATGTATGAAGGGCACCTCGTGTTGAACCATCAGTTCCATAGCTTTGAGGCTGCTTGTGGTGCCCGATTCGCGGCGGAAGAGCGGTACATTGGCTCCGAAAAGCTGAACAAGGCACGCCAGGCACAAATGGTGAAGATGGCACGGCGGCAAACCCGCTCGTTGCGGACTAACCAAGCAGTCGCTGTGGGTAAGTAATTTAACAATAAAACGCAAAAGGTGTGGCGAAATTTTCGCCACACCTTTTTACATTCACTACCGACGCCCGGCGGCACCACCGTTGACTGCCACCATGAGGAAGGCAATGCCAACGGCCACCGCGATGAGCCCAAAGCCCGCGTTGAGAAACCCCAGCGCAATGAAGTTGGTGAGTCCCGCCACGATTTGGTAGATGCCTACCACCATCAGGCACAGTCCTAGCAGTCCGAGCGTGATGAAAGCCCACGCGTGCATGTTCATTTTTAGTCACCCCACATGAAGACCCGCGTTGCGCAACTAGATAGGGCGTATATCTTTGCTTGACTGCAAAGAATGCGCTTTCAACCATCCGTTTTTCATTCTAACGCAATCAGTTAGGGGAGTGCAACTAATTAAGGCCACGTGTGGCATTAGTCACGCGTACTATTGCATGCCAGCAACGAAGCGTGCCGTAATTTCCTTAGGGCGAGTGATGGCACCGCCAACGACTACGGTTAGGGCCCCGGCTGCCAGCATTTGCTTGGCCTGTTCGGGTTGCTGGACGTGACCTTCAGCAATTGTGGGGATGCCCGCATTCGCTAGCCGCCGAACGAGGTCGAACGGTGGAACCGGGGTGCCTTTGCTGGCAGCCGTGTAGCCGCACAGCGTGGTACCAACGTAATCAACACCCGCATCGTGAGCGGCCACGCCTTCCGCGTAGGTGGCGATGTCGGCCATCAGGAGTTGATCCGGATACTTTGCCTTGATAGCGTGCACAAAGTCGATGACGGACTGGCCGTCGTGCCGGGGGCGGTCCGTACAGTCGAGTGCAATCACTGCGACGTTGGTTGCCATTAACTCGTCAACTTCGCGCATGGTGGCGGTGATGTACGGTTCTTCCGGCGGGTAATCGCGTTTAATGATGCCGATAATGGGCAAGTCTACTTCGGCCTGAATCTCCCGAATGTCCCGCACCGTGTTGGCCCGGATACCTGCGGCGCCACCCTGTTGCGCTGCCCGGGCGAGTAACGGCATGACGCCACCCGCTGGCGTGTATAACGGCTCGTCCGGCAGTGCCTGACACGAAACGATGAGGCGGCCACCAACAGCCGCGTTAAAATCTGCAAATTTCACGTTTGAATACCTCCGTCTGCTGGTCTGGGTGACCGCTGCTAACGGTCCAGACCAATTATGATACCTCCAGCATACCTAATATAGCGGTTACAGTAAACCCTTACAGAGCGAAATGTGTGGGGGCCGGCAGCGTTGGTTGGGCCGGGGAGCTACGGCTTACGTGGGGCGCTCCATGGTTACCACTACTAGCTGAAAGTGTGGGAGGTGTAAGCCCACCCGCGGGTTCCCGATAGTTCGTCGGCTAAGACCTCAAACTTCCTGATACGATGATTGTGTTTTTTCCAGTTGAACTAGTGACCGGTATAGTTCTCACTATTCTCGTCAGTACGGTTACAGTGCTGTCATTGGTGCTCTGCCATCCGAAATTTGGCTGTGATAGGGCTATGTAAACATAACTGGGAGTAACTTCTGTAGGATGACGGTGATGGGTGTAGGTCAACCCATTCCTAAATTTGTTTGCAAGTATGGTTATGACCGGTCAAGGTGCTACGTGGTGCGGAGACACTCGAACCGGAGTGGCGACCACTGTTTGAGGATTCGCCGTTAGTAGCGGTCCATAAGTTCGCAGCACTCCACGGCACCATAGCCACCCATAGCCGCCACCTAGGCCAATGTCGAATTTTGCGTAAATTGCAACATAGATTCCCGGTTTTTGCCAGCGAGCCAAAATAATTGTGGAACTAAAGCGCGTAGTGTCGGGCTGCACTGGTTAGTGGCACTAGCTTAATTGATGGCGGGCAGTTACGCTATATTTGTACCTGCTTTCCCCCAATAAGGCAGGTGACCCCTAATCCCCAATAGCGTCGTGTGCTGCCGCGGTACACGACGTTTTGTTTGGGGTGAGGGTTAGCCAGTTGCGTGAGAAAACGAAGTTCGCTGAATAACGGGGTGTAATAGGTGCAAGTCTGGAAAGTTAGTGTCATAATGAAACCATTAGAAAATGTATGAGGACCGGTACAACCGCCAATGACGCGCTATACATACTTTGCTCAACCCATCGAGAATATCGCCACGAAGCGCGTAATATTGTACGAATTGCTGTTACGCGAGTGGGACGAGGAACGTTCCGCGTGGCGTATTCCGTCCAACTTTGAGCTTGCGCCGAGCGTTGTGGTGCAATTACTTGATGAGGCGGTGAGCCAGCTGGATAATCATCACGTGTCGGTGAACCTAACGCGGGCCCAGTTTAACGACGTTCACATGATGGAGCAACTCAGCGAATTCGTCAGGACAAAGTTGGCCCCGCGACAGTTAACCGTGGAGTTGGTCGATAGCCCGGACCTAGAGGTGCTCCAAACCATGAGCGCTGGTTACCGTAGTGCGGGTATTCTCCTCGCAATTGACGATGTGGGTTCTGACAACCAATTTCAGGAAATTGAGGACCTGCTACCCTACGTCAATACCATTAAGTTTGCGCTACAGAATATGCGCAAATACGGCGAACGGCCATCGGAAGAGAGTATCGCCGCACTGAAATTTTGGTTCGATCAAGCGGAGAAGCAACAGATGCTGTTCACCTTTGAGGGTATCGAGAACTCCGAGGACGTGGAGTTAGCCCACCGCTTCCACATTACGCGAGGGCAGGGGTATTACTTTTCCCGCCCGCACGAGCCGCGTGATTTTCACGAATAATTAACGGCCGTGGTTATCCCTGTTAGCAGGATGACCACGGCCGTTTTTCTACGTATACGGTTACTTACTGTTATTAACCTTCTTGATGGTAATTTGCTTCTTCGTGACGCCCTGCTCGTAGAAGAGGTTAGCGATGGCCTGCTCTTCCTTGATTTCGGCCGTGGTGACGGCCTCCATGGCGTAACTACGGCGATTGACCATCTTGGCAACGATGGTTCGTTTCAGCTTGAGGGCCTTTACCATGAGCGTAATGAGTTTGGATTTGTGACCGTTGGCCCAATCCATCTCCTCGCCCAGGTACTTCACGACCAGCTTATTCACGTCGGTATGCTCCTGCGCGTAGGAGCTGGAAATGAGGTAGTCACGGTTGTTCACGTCCAGCTTGGCGCCGTTCACAATCATGTTTGCGCCGTAATTAACTTCGGCCTGCGCGGTGTAAGGATCCCAGTTGGCCCACGCAGCAATTTTTCCTTTGGCAAAGGCGACGGAGGCCGCAGACTGGGCCATGTCCTTCAGCTTAACGTCGTTCGTGGAGAGACCGGCCTGCTTGATGGCTTTGAGCACCATGTATTGTGAGCTAGTGTTAGACGTGTACGCAATGGTTTTGCCCTTGAGTTGCTTAATGTTCGTAATGCCCGATTTTTTGCCGACCACAATTCCGCTACCGTTGGCCTTAGAGGAACCCGCTGCAACCAAGGTGATGGTATGACCTTGAGCGATGGCGGAAACAGGTGGCGTGTCACCAACGCGGGCGTAATCGATGGTGCCCGAACTCATGGCCTCCATTTCGGCGGCACCGTTCTGGAATTCTTTAAAGACGACCTTATACCCGGCGGCCTTCATGTTCTTCTTGAATTTGCCGTGAATCCGCGCGACGTCAACGGGGTCTCCAGCCTGGTACCCGATGGTGATGGTTTCCAGCGTGCCGCTTTTACCATCGCTCCTGGTGAGTGTCCAGCCCCAAAAGGCAAAGCCGATGACGAACAGTAAGAACGCCGTCATGAACGTGCGGTGCCAAATTTTTTGCATAAATTATACCCTCATTTATAACTACTGGAGTTGCTGTTATTAATTGATTATATCAATACCGCGCATAACCGCATAGCATCACGCTCCAGCGAGTGGTTGGCCGTCGCTGATGAGCACTCCCGCCACCGTGATGGAATTGCGGCCGTTACGCTTGGAGTTGTACAGGTACTGGTCCGCGCGCCTGTATGCCTCTAGGTAGTTGCGGTCGGTGGTATCGGACCGGTCCTGGCCGAGCGAGACGGTGATGCTGAACGGTCCCTGGTCGCTGTCAAAGGTGAGGGCGCACAGATGGTCGTGAATGGACTGGCATATGGCGCAAGCCTTCTTGAAGTCTGGATGGGGGCCCGTGATAAGGAAGCTAAACTCCTCGCCGCCGGTGCGATACACTTGCGCCGGAAATTCGATGGTTTTGGTCAGGCGTTGTAGTTCTGCCGCGACGGTTTGGAGGACCCGGTTGCCCACCAAGTGACCATAGCGATCGTTCACCTCTTTGAAGTGGTCCACATCGAGCGCGTAGACCGCGTAGTATGTGCCACTTTGCTGACACTCATCGTAGGCGGCCAGCAGGTCCTCGTTGAAGACACGGAAGTTGTGCACTTTGGTCAACTCGTCGATCCGCGCGTCATGCAGGAGGCGTTGTTGACGGCGGCGGGAAGCATCCATGCGGGTTTGCAGCAGCCAAATGACGATGAACAGGACAATGCTGGTTGCCCATTGCCACAGCCAACCGACGTTAATGCCGCCAAGGGACATGTAGTTGGTGGCAAAGAACGGTAGGTCAAAGGCGATGGCAAAGGGAAAGTAGTACCACGCGCGGCGGTTGATAGTGGGGCTATACCATTGGGCGGCGGCGACGAGCACCATGCTGGCGGCATAGTAAACCAGCCAATTGGATGTGTGCGGAATCCACCAGAACCAGATTAGTAGGAGGACCACAATACTGGTGAAGATGGCGGGACGGCGAGAACGTAGTAGCGCGTACAGGACGGTCGCAATTTGGAAGTTGATGTACGTCCAGCCAAAGCCGACGCCGTTATGGGACTGGATGATGGAAATGACGGAGGCGGTGTGGAAGAGTACCAAAAAGGCGGTGGTCAGGCCGACCATGTAGAGGTCTAGTATGTACCTTTGCCGTTCCGATTGGTTGGGCCGGTATTGGCGATTCGTCAGCCAGTTATAGACGAACACGTAGCCGACGAGTACCAAACTGTTGGTAATAAAGGTCACAAAGCGACCAGCTAGTTCCACCATGGATGATTCCCCCAAAAATCTTTAATGCCGTGGTTACTTCTAATAGGAATTGTATCATCTTTCCGACATCCATAACTATTTTGTTTGACGGTGGTGGTCTGCTGTCCGGCCTCGGAGTGTGGGGTTACTCCACCAAGTGGGCGGGGCATCGGCGACCGCTACTAGGGCGAAACCTCCAACCCGCCAAATGCGGGCGGGTTTCCGGTGCGATTCAGAGCCTACCCGGAAGCCCACCGGCCAGTCTCTGAATTCGTCGCGCAGTACGCCGACTCCGTCGACTACTGCGGCAAGCCCCCGGTAGCGGTCGCCGATGCCCCACCCACTTGGCTACATAACCCCGCACCCCGGGGCCGGGCAGCAGACCGGCAATAACCGTCAACAAGATAGTTGTCCTGCATAATTTGTACTTCTATATTCAGACAAAACCTAAGCCAACTATCGGTAATCATCACTGATGTAATGATTACTAATGGTCAAGCCCTACTGTATGCTTCTGGTAATTGCTAGTCGTGCTGAGATGTTTTGGGGGATGGGTTATGCGATACAAACGGATGGCATTATACTTTTTAGGCTACTTACCTCTATATTTCGCTGTGCGTTACGGACCCATTCCGCCCAACGAGCCTAGCTTTGAGGCCCTAGCGTTTATTGGCGTGCAGGGGCATATGCATTCTACATGCTGTTTGATCAAGCGTGGCGTGGGCGTTGGGTCAGGATGTGTTTCCTTTCACTGTGCGCCTGGGTGTTCGGCCTAAATTTCGTGACGGCGTATTGGCGTAGTTACGAAGCTACTAAAATAGCAACAGTGGTGGCATTCGTCATGCTGGTCATATTGACTGCACGAGCTTACTGGTTGGTTGTCAGCCGGGAAAGAGCCGAAGTGGCGGGGAAACACTAATCCGGGCTCGAGCTGTGTTAAATGTGTGTACTCTGTTGGTATGTATTGAGTTGATTAGCAGGGACCGTAACGGTGGTTGTCTGGAACCGGGGGTGTGGGGTTGTGTAGTCAGGTGGGTGGGGAGTAGTGACCGCTACCGAGGGCTTGCCGCAGTACGAACCGCAGGTGACGTACTGCGCGACGAGTTCGGAAACTGACCGGCGGGTTTTCGGGCAGGTTCCGAATCGCGGCGGAAACACGCCCGTACTTGGCGGGTTGGAGCCTTCGCCCCAGAAGCGGTCACTACTCCCCGCCAGCCTGACGGAGCAACCCCACACCCCCGGTCCCAGTCAACCAAAACCAAACCACAATGGCCGCGCCTCCCAACAAGCGGGAAGCGCGGCCATCTTTGCGTGCTAGTTGTTATTCACTTTGATGGTCACCTGCTTCTTGGTGATGCCTTCATCATAGAACAGGTCTGCGATACTTTGTTCTTCCTTGAGTTCCGTGGTGGTAACAGACCCCAGACTGTAGCTACGGCGATCAACCATCTTTTTCACGATGGTTTTGCTCAGGCTGAGTTCCTTGGCCATCATCGTCACCAGCTGTGATTTGTGGTTGTTAGCCCAAGCCATATCCTGGCCAAGGTACTTGACCAGTAGCTTGGAAACCGTCTTGTGCTGGTTAGCGTACGAACCGGAAATCAGGAAGTCACGGTTGTTGACGTCAAGGGTGGCTCCGTTAATCAACATTTTGGCGTCATACTTCACCTGGGCTTGTGCGGTGTACGGGTCCCAGTTGGCCCACGCGTCAATCTTGCCCTTAGCAAAGGCGACCCCGGCGTCGGCCTGGCTCATGTCCTTCAGCGTTACGTCGCTAGTGGACAAGCCGGCCTTTTGTAGCACCTTCAGAATCATGTATTGCGAACTGGTGTTGCTCGTGTAGGCGATGGTTTTACCCTTCAGGTCGGACAGACTGTTAATACCCGAGTTTTTGCCCACCAGTAAGCCGCTACCGTTGGCTTTGGACGAACCGGCGGCCACCAGGGTAATCTTTGTGCCCTGGGCGATGGACGTAATCGGTGGCGTATCACCCACACGTGCATAATCAATGGAGCCAGACTTCATGGCCTGCATTTCTGCAGCCCCGTTCTGGAACTCCTTGAAGACCACTTTGTAACCCTTGGCCTTCATCTTCTTCTTCAACTCCCCACGCGCCTTGGCTATGGAGATAGGGTCACCTGCTTGGTAACCAATGGTGACGGTTTGTAGCGAGTCACTGCTACTGCTGTTGTCGCTCGTTGAAGTCTTGTACCCCCAGATGGCAAATACTACAACCACGACCAGAAAGACGCCCCACAGGACGCGCTTCCAGGTATGCTTTTGCATGTTCATTTCCTCCAATTACGATGAATAATAACAACGTGGTGCGGAACGAATCGTGGATAACGTTAATTCTGTTGGTGCGGGCACCACCTCCCCAAGTGGTTTGCAATTAATATGTACAGTCACGCGTAACCGGTACGCGTGCTGAAGCGTGCTACTGAACGCCGGGGTGGCTTGGTGTCGCCAGTGCTTCCAGTTGGGCCGCCAATTTGGGCCGCATAATCTTGCCGGTCGGGTTCTTTGGAAAGCTATCCACAAAGTAGATTTGGGTGGGCCGCTCGAACTTAGCTAGGTGCGCCGCCGTGTAGTTGAGAATGGCCTGGCGGTGTTGCTCGTGCACCGCGGGGTCGTCGCTGCCGTCGTTAATGGCAGCCGCTACGGCCTGACCGTACACCGCGTCTTTGACTCCGACTACCGCACAGGCGCGGACAAAGTCGAGGTCGTACAGCGTGTTCTCGACTTTGGTCGGGCTGACCTTCTCGCCGCCCCGGTTGATGACGTACTTGGCGCGGCCCTCGAGCCACAGGTAGCCATCGGTATCAAAGTAGCCGAGGTCGCCGGTGAGCAGCCAGCCGTCCATGAATTCGTCAGGTTTGCGGTCCAGGTAATCCGTAATGACGTGGTCGCCGTGAATAACAATCTGACCGTGAACGCCGGCTGCGGTTGTGAAGTGGTCACCCTCCACGATGGCCACGTCGGTTTTGTATGGCTTGCCAGCGGAGCCCATCTTAACGGCACCGATGGGGTTAAGCGTGCACTGGCTCGTGGCCTCGGTCATCCCGTAACCTTCCAGGATGGGCACGTTAAACTTGTCGACAAAGGCCTGGTGGCGGTTCACCGTCAGCATGGCGGACGCACAGCGCACAAACCGGAGCTTGTGTTCCGGACGGTAAGCACGGAGCGCGTTCTCATTTTGCAAGAGAATGGTGACGATAGTTGGCACGACGGACGTCCAGGTCACGTCGTTATTCAAGACTTCCGGCCAAAAGCTGCGGGCGGAAAACTTGGGCGCGACGACAATCCGCCCATCAGACAGGAACGTCGACAGCATGATGACTTCCTGTGCGTTAATGTGGAACATCGGCATCACGATCAACACGGTGTCAGCCCGTGTCATCTGGTGACTTTCCAGGTCGTTGTGCGCGGCTTTCCACATCATGTAGTGGTTCAGCCCCACCCGCTTAGGCTTGCCGGTTGTGCCGGAGGTGTTGAGAATCATACCCAAAGTCGTGTCGGTGGGTGCCTCCTGGCTGGCCGGCACGGTGTGGTGGACGTTACGAATCAGCACGAGGTCGGGGAACATCCGCAGATCGGTAATGTGCGTCGCGGCGGCACCAGGCGCACCTTTGAATGCCCCAGCCCGGTCCGGGTCGAGAAGCACGGCAGCGTATTGGGCCTCCTCAAAGTCGTTGACCAACTCCGCGTGGCCCGTAGTCGGCGCGACGGGGTGGGCGGTGGCGCCCATCTGCCAGAGCGCGTGGTTAATGGGCACGTAGACGGGCGAGTTGTCGAGGCTCATGAACACCACGTCGTCACGACCGACGTTGGCGGCGCGCAGGGCGGTGGTCAGGATGGCGATGTCGTGCTGCAGGTCTTGCCCGGTGAACCAGGTGTCGGTGACCTCATCCTTGACGATGGCGCGGTCCAGGTTGGCCTGGAGGTGACTGGCAAGTTCGTTGGTTAAATTAGTCATTGGCGGTAGCCTCTTTTCCAAAAAGCTTACGGTAGGTTTGTTTAAACGAGAAGTTTGGGCGCCCAATCAGGATGCCAAACGGTGGTACTTTGTAGCAGAAGTACGACAGCAGCCAGGTGCTCCCGAGGGCAAAGATGTATGCGAACGGAATGGCGGCGATGAGTTCCCAATCCGACAGTTTCAGCACGTCGAGGATTCCCGCTAGGGCGGTCAGGGCGACCGTTTGCAGGAGGTAGACGCCGAAGCTGATCTTGGAGGAGAGACCGACAAAGTTGCTAAACCACTGCCAGCTTGGCCGTATACGTCGTTTTGCGTACTCCAGCGACAGCATGAACGTTGTCACCACCATGAAACTGGAGTAAACGCCCAGGTACGGCTGGTGAATCAGTTCGACGTAGTGGCGGCTGAGTTTCAGGATGAACATGTTGAAGTAGAAGAGCCCAAAGGTGCCCACGGCCAGAACGGCGGTGATGCTGTAGATCCACTTTGCGTGACTTTGTAGGAAGGCGACCACCGTCTTGTAGTGGATGGCCGTGAACGCGCCGGCGATGAAGTAAAACTGGTAGGAACCGATGAAGTTACCGTAGTTGGCGAACATGTACGGCCAACCGGCGTGGCTCACGTTGGGGAAGACGTACTTGGTCCAAAACAGGAAGGCGAGTTGCACCGTCCCGGATAGGATTAGCAGAATCATGTGGTTGCGGAGCGAGCCCAACTTGTGGAAGAACCACACCAGAATCGGGAAGATGAGGTAGAGTTGGAACATGACCAGTAAGTAATACATATAAAATTGGTTGGCGTGCAGGACGGCGTCAATCCACTGGTGGAACCAGGTGCCGGGGGTCATGGCGGCACCCGTTACCCATGCGGTTCCTAATATGAACACACCGTTCCAGAACAGGTAGGGGATGCCGGATCCCTTGTAGCGCTTGTACCAAAACTGTGGCCAGTTGCGGTTCTTGTTGTAATGACCCAGAAATAGTACCAGTCCGCTGACGAACATAAAGCCCATCCGGGTAAAGTGCAGGATTAAGTGGGTGCCCAACATGATGTACCATGGCGCTGATTCGGCCGTCATGGGTGTTGTCACCGCACTCGTTGCGTGGTTCGCCAGAACCCCGAAAATAAAGATGACACGCATCAGGTCCACCTCGTACAGGTAGACCCGTTTTTTCTTCTTCTGGGGCTGGCTGGTTGATTGTACCGCTGAATTCGCCACCTCAATACCTCCCAAAGTTACTGATTTAAGTTGTTTGACGCAGCCGGTACGTGCAGGTGTGTGTGACCAGCTGGTTGGGTGTTTCAAAGTTGCGGAGTACCGTCGTGACGGCCGTTACGACCGCAGATAGTAGTCCAACAATTATCAATTATATATTCTATTCTGAAAATGTGGCGAAACTTTGACCTTCATCCGAAAAAAACGGGTTGTGCGGTTCGAACATGCGGGCGGGGGTTGCGGCTTACGCGCCCTGCGCCGTGATTGCTACGGTAGTGGTGTGGCGGCAGCGTCGGTCGACCCGGTGAGCTGCGGCTTTCGTGGGGCACTCCGCGGTAACCACAGCTAGGGCGAAGGCTCCAACCCGCCAA
>NZ_BCVS01000031.1:0-22103 GCF_001591865.1 Lacticaseibacillus pantheris DSM 15945 = JCM 12539 = NBRC 106106 | reverse complement strand
GCAGCGGTTACCACTCCGACCCCACACGCCTCCGCTCGCCGGTTCAACCAACGCGGCCTCACACTAATGTAACAACCGCGTCTCCGGACACGACGCCTTCACACCACCATCACTTTGCCGGTACTCCTCACTTCAAGATTTGGCCAGAGCGTTAAACTATGTCATAGCCCCAGAATCAAGGCAGGAAACGTACTACTCTATTATTAATCCATCCAGTTATTACAGACGCTCGACGCCAGAGTGGTTACCACTACCGGGGTGCAACACAGTAGAAGCCACAGCTTACCGGCCCAACCTACGCATTGTTTCGCACGAAACAATTACGATAATCGAACGGTCCAAAAAAGCACCCCACCACTTGATGAGACGCTTCTTGCTATACTTATTCCTCTGCACAATTAAAAGCGCAAATAAGAACTTAATCGTAGTAACTTGTCAGCTAGGTTAAACAGTTACTTCTATATACTTTCCTCAACAAACGCCATAAAGATAGTCAAAATCAACATATCAGCCGAACCACCAAGACTCAAATTTTGCTGCATAAAATCAGTGTTCATCTTCCGCAACAGCATCTTTCCCGTTGTTGTGTGCGTACCACCAATCCTCAATATGGCTAGAGCCTGTCGTTGAGCCACTGGCAAGATAGATAGTGTTCCAGCACGATGAATGAGGTTAGTGTCGGTGAACTGACTCAAAATCGAAAGCAAACTATCAAGTAGCCTCTCGTTGAGTGTCCCTTGTGCACGTTGAAGCGTCGGCAGACCCACTTTGAAGACACTGGGAAAGCCTGCCTCGGCCTCACCCCGCACGCCGGTTATACCATGATCCAAATACAGCCTTTCCCCCGCCGTTAACGCAGTAGCAGGCTTTGCGGCCACATCGGAAAAGTCACTATCAGATAATCCTGCCAGCATAGTTTTAACTACCTGTGGCACCATCAGTTCCGGATGCCGTTGTTGATAAGCCGTAGCTGCCGTCAAAATTCCTAGCGAAAAAATAGCACCCTTATGCGTATTAATACCGCCAGTCGCAGAAAACATCGCTTGCTCAGCCTTGACCCCTGCTGAACGTAATTCCTTAAACAATCCAGGTAGCTCGGCGGTCCACGAATCCCCCAATTGAGCACAAAGTTGCAAGTAGGGTTGCAGACTCAGGCTCGAGTCAATAAATGTAAAAACAGTCATATCTGGATGCGGACCGGAGCTGACCGGGTCGACTAATCCCGGTTTGGGGTTAACACTAACCTCATAGATCAAAGCACGGGTAGCAAAATTGGCTAGTTGGGCAACGGAGAATGACGACATAAAAAATCCTTTCACTTGTTTTGCAACATAAAATGACGCAACGTTTGATTAAATGAGTCGGGGACTTCGGCCATGACATCATGACCACAATTTTGAATCATTACTTCGTGTACCTGTGGGTTGCGACTACTTAACCATTGACCATATCCATTGTTGAAATACGGTGTCTGCGCTGCCGTAACAAACAATACCGGCGCTCTCTCGGCGACAATTTGAGCCCGCCAATCAGCCTGAAAGTGATCTGACAACAGCTTCATTCCCTGCTCACGGTCAAACGGACGGTGGCTCTCCGCACGAATGAAGGCGTCCGTTACTGCCGGCACCATACCACGTAATGTTTCGTGGCCTTGGCGCGGCTGCTGTAGCTGAACAGTAGCCGTCCTAGAAGTCAACCCCCTGTACCCATACCGCCACTGGGCATCGTTAATCATTTTGGGAGATTGATCGACAACCATTATGCCGCTAACCATTAGCTCCGGATACTGCCTGCGCATTGCCCATATCACACTGGCCCCCATAGAGTGCCCAACCAGCAGCGGTCTTACGAGCTTTTGCTGCCGGATGACGTGGGCGAGGTCTGCCGCTAATTGCTCCAAATTAGTCGCCATTACTCCCGCGGACTCACCCTGACCATGATAGTCAAAGCAAACTGTTTGAACACCACGTCTGAACGCCGCCACTTGTGCCGTCCAGATTTCCTTGTAACTGCCAAAGCCGTTAACAAAGACGACTGGTCGCCCATCACCTACGACCGATATAGCCAAATTGGTCGTAGAAAAGGAATTTTGCATTAGTTTTCACCTACAAAGTGCCATGGATCCGCCGTTAATTGCGGTCCGCTGGCCGTTTTTATCATAATTCGCCGGTCACGATGCTGTGCGTATTCTTCCAGTGAAAATCCGTTTTGACCGTGTACAACCTGAATATCTGCGTGCGCTCCCGCTAGTTCCTGTAGTTGCCAAATTAACTCTTGGGCGCTCACTACCGACATTGGCCTGTCAGGTCGGGTCATAATCACATCCACATCGGATTCTGCACGCGCCATTTTTAAGCCCGTAACCAACTCAAATTGCAAGCTCCCACCGACTCCCCAATCGTATCCTTCCAGAAGTGGTCGTACAGATTTGAGCTTTTGAAATGCTGGTAGTTGGGCACGTGCAGCATCCAACTGGGGTAAAAGTGATAAGGCCTCTTGTGGGGTAATGGCTTCTGCCAATTGTGTGGTAGGTACAAAGGCAGCAAAGCGTTGAGACTTTTGATAGCCACGAAGGCCAACCGGAATCCGGTCGGCCTGGGCACCCCGCCTTATAATTACGTACGGCGTCTCATTTAACATTGATGTGGCCCAATCAGGCAACGGCAGTGTGCTAGTTAAACCATTAATTGCCTTAAGCCGGACAAGTGTGTGCGGTGTTAAAGTTACCATTGCTGATCCATCATGGCGCGAACTTTGTTAGTAGCCTTACGCCCACCACTTTCACCATTCACGGCGATGTCATTGGTGTAACGGAAGGACAAGTCGCTCGGTGCATCTTCTAGACTCTTGAAGGTATCATTAAGCGCTGCTTTGACTGTAGCAACAGCATTGTCGTCAGAATCATATCCTTTAATGCCCTTAATCAATTTGTACAAAGAACCCAATTTTTGATAATTTTCAATGTCATACGCCATTGCGGGCACGTGTTTCGTTGCTTCTTCCAGCTCAGCAATTGTACGCTGAGTAATTCGGGCACTAGACGCCTTGCTCATCGCCTGAATTGTGATATCTAGATCATCGAGTGCGACCAACCGGTTGGACTGTAGTCCTTGGGTTAAGAAACCACCCGAAACAGCATCCCCAGGAATAAATGAAACAACTTTGTGGCCGGCCTGACGAGCCCGTGCGTAAGCGCTAGCCGCAGAAGCAAGTGCCATATGAATTCCAATCAGTTCTTCCTTGTAACCGTATGCCTGGCTAGGGACATCAACCACAATTACGATTGGAGTTTTATCAGCAATTGGTTTGTCCGTATCAGCTGCGATTAAATCATTAACCACATTACCCACGGTGTAACCTTCCTCCAGACCTGCTTCACCGTGCCGAACCCTTGGAAAACGGTTATTTTCATCTGGCACGATTGCCACATGTTCACGTCCGTCGGCCCGGGCGTGCAGGACCGTCGGCACATCACTTTGTGCGTTTTTTATGCCAGTGAGTAATTCAAACCAGTTACGTCCGCGCGATTTAGTGCCGGGATGAATACCACTCGTTGCGGGTTCTAAATGATGCGGCTTGGCAACGACTTGATTGAATAAATGATTATATGACGTGATATCTAGAGGCTTCTCTGGGTCGAGTTGATCAAGTAGGGTCAAGTAGAAATCTCCCCGTCGATCTCGATAGGAATCCTTTTTTTCATTAACCGCAGCAATGATAGCTGTCCGGAATGCGTTCACGTCATCATCGACAACTTCATCGATGATACCGGTCGCCTGGCGTTGCTTAGTGCCCAACGTGTTCCAGATCAGGTTTTTATCTGAAGAATCCCATTCCTTAACGCCAGCCTCCTGCTCAATCACTTCTGGCCCGTTCAAACCGATACGGGCCTTATCGGTGCCAATTACGTATGAAAGTAGCGCGTTAGTGATAGACATCCCACCAAACGAGCCCACGCGCCCAGGAACTAGACCAATAACCGGAACGTATTGCTTCAACGCAATAATCACGTTGTGAATTTCTGAAATTGAAAGTAGCCCGTAGTTAGCTTCCTGCAGACGAACACCACCAGTATCCAGTATAATCACCGGATAAATTGTCTTACCAGCCTTATTATCGGCTAAGGCATGTTCTAACGCGGAGACAATCTTCGCACCCGAAACCTCACCAATACCGCCACCTTGGAAAGCACCCTCAATGGCAATGATTACGGCATTCTTTTTATTCAGCTGCCCTTTCATGACCACAATACCATCATCCGCTTCAGGAACGATGTTTTGGGGCTCCAAATGTGGGGAAATCATGTTGTCAAAAGGACCAATTAATTCACGAGCGGTACCCGTATCAAGTAACACTTCTGCGCGCTGGCGAGCGTGCAATTCAACAAAACTATTGCTCATCTTTCAACGCCTCCATTGCCTGAGTAAGTCGCAGATTAACAACACCTGGGGTGGCACCAAAATCATTGATTTCAATTTCAGCTAGTAATGGGTACCGTGCGAAGAAACGGTTCAGCACGTTCTGCCAAACTTCCTTAAACCCATCACTACCAGTCACAATATTTAATTCAGACTCTTTTTTATCCGTTGGCTTCATAATCACTTCAAGGTCTCCGGAAGCAACAACGCCAATGTGAATTGGATGTTCAATTGACTGCGTTGCTTGATAGTTAAAATGTAATTTTTCCATGATGGAACTCCTCTCCCGTTAGGCTGGATACAACCATAAGCACGCTTAAATTAGCAACTAGCAGTTATTGGTACTCACTAAATACTGCCAGCACACTCTTTAGCTCCAACTCCGAAACTTATCTGGTGGGTTGTACAACCCCTTAGACCACTTCACAAGGTCCTCCATATTCCGAGCGGCCAGTAATGACCTTGTCGCCTCATTGCGATTGACACCAAGATCCTCTGGGAAGGCCACAATACCACGGGCCCGCAGATCCTTCACCACAGCTGGATCAGATCGCAAACCAACTGGTGTAACGCCAGCGATAGCCTCAATTGCCGCCTGTCGTTCGGCCATAGAATCAGTTTTATACAGGTAGGCAATCCCTTCTTCGGTGACAATGTGCGTTGTATCCTCGGAATAAATCATAATGGGCACGTTCTGCAGTTTGGCTTCCTTGCGCACTTCAACAGCATCAAGTGAGTCAACAAATACCGGTCGCTTGTTGGAACCAAAAGTTTCGACCATCTGTACAACCAGTTTTTGGCCTTTACCCAGTGGATCGTTATCCGGTCGTAGACTCTGCCATGCAGGCGTAGAGTGACGACGTCCGGTTGGATTGGAACCCATGTTAGGGGCACCACCGAATCCGGATAACCGTCCCTTAGTCACCGTTGAGGAATTCCCGTACTGATCAATTTGCAGCGTAGAGCCAACAAACATATCTAATGCGTACTGCCCAGCCATCTGTCCAAAAGCTCGGTTAGAGCGCATTGTGCCATCCTTACCAACGAAGAAAACATCAGGACGAGCCGCAATGTATTTTTCCATGCCTACTTCGCCACCGAATGAATGAATGGATTGAATCCAACCTGATTCGATTGCAGGAATCAGTGTGGGCGTCGGGTTAACTTCCCAGTTAGGCACAATCTTTCCCTTCAGACCAAGCCGTTCGCCATATGTTGGCAATAACAGTTCAATGGCCGCTGTGTTGAACCCGACCCCATGGTTAACGGATTGAACATTGTGCTTTTCGTAAATCCCACGAATAGCCATCATCGCCATCAGTATCTGTAACTCGGTGATGTTCTGAGGATCACGGGTGAACAACGGCTCCAATTGGTAAGGTTCATCCGCTGGAATGATTACATCGACCCAGTCAGCAGGAATATCAACCCTTGGCAACTTATCGACGACTTCGTTTGCCTGAACAATCACAATGCCATCATGAAAGGCGGCGGATTCAACGATTACTGGCGTCTCCTCGGTGTTGTATCCAGTGTACAAATTACCTTCGTGATCAACTTTGTCTGCCGCGACTAAAACAACATTGGGAATTAAATCAACATAGAGCCGAGCATATAATTCAAGATAGGTATGAATATCACCAACCTGCAAAGTGCCGTCAGCAATCATTTGCGAAACCCTTGTGCTTTGCGGGCCAGCAAAGGAGAAATCCATCTTGGAGGCGATACCATCTTCAAAAATATCCAAATGTTCTGGTCGGGAAATGCTACTCATAATCATGTGCAAGTAATGAACCTTTGCCGGATCAACTGAGGCCAGCATCTTCGACAGGAATGTCGCTTGCTTTTGGTTATCGCCCTCCAGAACGACTTTGTCACCCGGGGCAATTAACCCCTCTAAAACGGTCTTTGCATCAGTGGTTCTTGCAAACTTACCATCGATAAGATTACTAATTGCTGATAGCTTGTTTGCTTTAGCTTCGCGATGCGTTGTCCAATCACGTTCTTCACTCATTAGAAAGTACCTCTTTCCCATTTAGTTAACAAAAACACTGCATCCGATACATTCATCTGATCAAGATTGACCTGGCGCAGATCACCAAACTTTTGACCCAAAACCTTTCTAAAAGGTCGGCCAGGCGAAAAGTTAACGATACTATCAGGTTCATAATCGTGCGCAACACCCATCATGGCCTCAAAATATACAGGATGTGCCAGGTTATAGCTGAGATCTTCTCGCATCGCCGCGGCTTGCCGGACCGCACGTCCAGAATAATTCGTCAGGTAAATACCGGCCGGCTTTTCCAGTGGAACGTCCTTCATCGTAGTCGCCAATTGAGTACCAACCTTTGACATTAACGGTGAGTGCGAAGGTACCGGCACCATAAGTCGACGGGCGAGGCTAGCCCCGCTTTGTTTGGCTAAAGTAATTACCTGATCAATTGCAGATAAATCACCAGACAGTGCCGTTTGATCTTCAGCGTTCTGGTTAGATGCATAAACCGGATGTGCTGAGTTATTCACTCGTAACACGAGCTCCTCAACCTCAGAACGACTTAGCCCAACGACTACGCCCATCCCATACCCTTGCGGATAAGCTCCCTGCATTAGCTCAGCGCGTCGCTTAACCACACGGAACAGGTCGTCCTGGCCAAGACTCCCAATGGCGTAAGCCGCAGCAAACACCCCTAAACTATGTCCGGCAACAAGATGCGGCTTAAGGCCAGCTTCACGCATAGCATTGATTTGCGCTACCTGCAACAACTCGATGCTAAGTTGTAACTGCACTGAGTCCTGGTAAGCTTCATCAGAATCGTAAAGTTTAACGCCTAACAAACTCTCCACATGCTGACGCAAATCTGCATCCACATGTTTCAACATTCCAGCGCTTTGCCCTCCTTGACCAGGAAATATCCATAATGAATTCACGATTGACCCTCTCTCTATTGTGATCCGATCGCCCTCACGCATAAACTTTAAGTCAGAAAGATAGCGTTGTATAATGATTTTATCTTATATGTATAATCTACGGTTATGTATTGGGGGCAACTATGAATTTAGCTCAACTGCGAGGATTCGTTTATACTGCACAAGCTGGTAGCATCACCCAGGGAGCTCAGCAAGCATTTATCAGTCAGCCAGCAATGACCAAAATGATTCAAGAATTAGAAAAAGAACTTGGCGTTTCGCTTTTCAACCGTGTCGGGCGTGGTATACAAATCAACGATACGGGTCGCGTTTTTCTCAGCTTTGTGGAATCCGGCCTCGACCAAATTGAGGAGGGCATTGCCGCCGTCTCAAAACCCTCGACAAGTCAGCAGCCGATTCGTCTCCTAGTTGAAGTCGCTTCAGCATTAATACCCGACATCATCAAGACTATCCACTCTATATTCCCTGATACTCCGATTCAATTAACCCAACGAATTACGGCGGTTAACGAAACCCGCGACTTCGACTTTACCATCTCAACACGACCCCCACGTCGGGGCCAACGCTCAATTCCCCTATTGAGTGAAGAAATTCTCATTGGTAGTTCAGCCCCTCAACAGCCGGATTCTGCCTATATTTCACCGTCTTCATTGGTTGGCAAGCCTATCGTTTCACTAGGCTACCACACTCCGCTTCGCGACACCCTGGACCATTATTTTAGTAAACTCAATTTACACTTGAACTTCCAGTACGAATCCGATGATCCCGCCAGTATTCGTGCCATGTTGGCTGCTGGAATTGGAATTGGCTTTATTCCCTCTGTGACTTGGGCCGAGGCGGGCAAACAGCTACATATAGCACGAATCACTCCCGACCCACCGTTTCGGACCATTTACCTCACAGAGGGACAGCCTACTGAAGATGTACGTACGCGCAAAGTTGCCAATGCGCTAGTCACGCTGTTTGTATCAGCCAGAGCAAAAGCTTTGAAGATATAACCGGTTGGTATAATATCCCCACGAACACACGGCTCCATCCCAAAAGTAAAAGCTTGCAACTATTCGTTCAACTAGTTAAACTGATTCCGACAGCTCCCGCCGATCGGCCCTCACAAATCTGAACTAAGGTGGGACAACTAAATGAGTAAGACTAAACCGCTTGAACCGGTCGCTGATATTGGCGACTATCTGAAGCTAGGCGCCTGTACTGCTGTGATGTCGCAACCCATTATGAGCTATGCCTTGACGACTAATCCTAGCATTGGCGCACAAACTGGTATTGGTGTCATGTATAACCTAGTCAAATACACTGCGCCGGCCTTTATTTTTGGGATTCTTTACACAACCACACGCACAACCATCAATAATTATGAACTGACATATGGTCAATATCTTAAAAACATGTGGCATGCTTTGTTTGTGCCTACAATTTGGTGGACGTTTATCTACCTGTTGGTCATGCCGCAGATGCAACAAGTTAATCGATACCACAATTTAGGGTCCTTTATCTGGCATTTTGTTAACGGGAATGCCGCACCGCATTTGTGGTATAACACCATGATGTTGCAATTCATAATTTTAATGCCACTGTTTTGGGCAATTGGTCGCTGGTGTGGTCAACACACTAAGCGCGGAATTATCATAGCCTGCACAACGATAGCTATCGCAGCATTATGGCTATGGTTTTATGACACGCAAGTATTTACCGGCCCGCACGTACGCGATTGGTATTTATTTGATCGCTTATTCATCAGCTTCTTCATTTACGGTGTATTTGGAATGCTGGCTTGGCAATATCGCTCACACTTCAACAGTTTCATCATGAAGTGGTGGCCCGCAATCGCCGTAATATTCATAGCCACATTCTGGTGGACCAATCATGAACTATTCAGCTACGGGTTTCCAATCAACTTAGGCAACGCGCCCTATTACAAGCCATCAATGACGCTATACGACCTAGCAGCGATTGGCCTATTTTCCGCGCTTTGCTTGTACCAAGTCAAGGCACAATTACCATTTACCAATTTCGTGCATAAGTTTGCTGGTTTTGCCTATAAAGCCTATCTATCTAACGTTTTTTGGTCAGAATGCTTGTGGCTATTATTTGGCAGGAATTTAACCAGCGCCAACGCTTGGGTCGGTATCTTGCTCCTATACGTTTTAACCTGGTGCATTTCTTTTGCCTCTGCGTTTGGCCTGCATGCAATCTGGTCACGAATAAAACCAATGATTATTAAATCAGCCACTGCTTGAGTACCTAAAAAAAGCGCCCCACCATTCGGCGGGGCGCTTCTTGCTATGCTTAGTCTTCTGCAACGAATGGCAGTAGACCCATAATCCGTGAACGCTTAATAGCGACGGTAAGCTTACGCTGGTTCTTTGCTGAAGTACCGGTTACCCGACGTGGCAAAATCTTACCACGTTCGGAGATAAACCGACGCAGAAGGTCGGTATCCTTGTAATCGATGTATTCGATGTGGTTTGCGGCGATGAAGTCGACTTTACGACGACGACGGCCACCACGACGCTGCTGTGCCATTGAAATCACTCCTTCTCATAGTCAGGGGTCATCACGCTGCTGCGCAATGCCACCCGGTGCTGTTATTAGAAGGGTAAGTCATCATCCGAGATATCGATCGAGCCGCTACCATTATTGTTGTTAGCGAACGGATCGGGACTGGAGAACGGGTCTTGGCTGGCAGCACTACTACTTGGTTGAGCAGTATTGTGACTACCGTCATTGCCAAAGCCTGCGGACGGGGCGCCCGTCTGACCACCCTGCTGCTGTGGAGCAGCTTGATTATTGAAAGAACGATTATTGTTGGCGTCACCAGTTTCACGCGGCCGTGCTTCGGTCGTGGCCCGGCTTTCCAGCAAACTAAAGTCGTCCGCCACCACTTCGGTCACGTACACGCGCTGGCCCTGCTGGTTTTCGTAGTTCCGGGTTTGAATCCGGCCCTCGATACCCACCAAGGAACCCTTACGCGTAAAGTTTGCGAAGTTTTCAGCGGCTTTCCGCCACATAACGCAGTTGATAAAGTCGGTTTCCCGTTCACCCTGCTGATTGGTAAAGTTCCGATCAACGGCCACCGAGAAGCTCGCTACCGCCGCACCACTCTGGGTGTAGCGTAAGTCTACCTCTCGGGTCAGGCGACCAACTAATACGACAGAATTAATCATTCCTTCGTCCCCCTATGACTGGGTCGATTCCCAGATTAGTCTTCGCGCTTAACGATCATCTGACGCAGAATGTCGCTGTTGATCTTAGCAAGACGATCAAATTCGTTGACAGCCTTGTCATCTTCAGCAGTAGCGTTGATGATGTGGTACGTACCTTCAGTGTACTTGCCAATCTTGTAAGCGAACTTGCGCTTTTGCCAGTCCTTAGAATCAACGATGGTAGCACCGTTATCCTTTACAACATTGTCAAAACGTTCCACTAGTGCGGTCTTTGCAGCTTCGTCGATATCTGGACGAATGATGTAGGTAATCTCGTACTTAGTTTCAGCCATTTGACTTTTCACCTCCTTATGGTCTTGGGCCCACGGTCGATGCCGCGAGCAAGGAGTAAACGTAGCCTGATGGCTACTTACTCACAATCTAGCAGTTTACCATAGTTGGCACTTAGTCGCAAATACATCCGGTGGGTACGGACCACATCTAGACGTCGCGTACGCTTATTAACGGTTGTGTAAGGTCATTTCGCAAAGGGGCCCGTAACGACTACTACGTGCCCAACTTTTTTATCACTGGGCTTACTGGGCGTCGATTGCATCCACTAGCAAAGCGCACAGTTCGTGACTGCGGATACTGGACTCGGGGCTCACGGGGTTGGCCCCACCATTGGCCACCGCATCCAGGAACTCCTGCACCAGCGCGTCGAAGCCCCGTGTCCGTAGCGTAGTTTCCCAGCCCGGTCGCTCCAGGCTGGTCGACCCGTTGCCATCGCGCAATTCGCTGTGCGCGAGGTCGGTTACACGGGCCCGCAATCCGGGAGTCGTCACCGTTACCTCTTCGCTATTAACTGCATCCATGTTGGTCGACACAAAGCCCTGGCTGTGCGCCGTAGTCAGTTCGAGGTACCCCTGCATCAAGTTACCCGCCGCGTCAGTCAGCACGCGAGCGCGGGCGTCGGTGATGGGCTCATCGAGGAGCCACGCAGCCGTATCCACGTTGTGAATCATGAGGTCAAAGATGGCAAAGCGGGCATCCTGCTCGATAAAATTACGGTCCTTGGTGGCCATCACCAGCTGCTTATCGGGCATATCTTTGAGTCGGCGCTGTGCGGGAGCAAAGCGGCGGTTAAAGCCACAGGTTAGTAACAGTCCCCGCTCGTCCGCTAAAGCATACAGACGACGGACCTCGTCCACATCTTCGGCCACCGGCTTATCAACATACACGTTAATATCAGCCTGGAGTAACTTTTCAATTACGGCCACGTGGGTACTCGTCGGTGTATGCACAAAAACCGCGGCGGGTTGCTCAGCAATCAGTTCGTCTAACGTTTGGTGGAGGTGCTGAAACCCATACCGGCCGGCCAGGTACTCACCTTTGGTCTGGTTACGTGTCGCGAGGTGACACTCATACTGATCCTGCAACCCCGCCATCAACGGCAAGTACGCCTTTTGCGCAATATTACCCAAGCCGATAACCCCAATTTTTTGCATAATGTACCTCCGTGAGCATGTTTGTTGTCGACCACATTGTGACCGCTTTTCGTTGCTACTAGTTTACCACCACCACCACCAAATGCGCTCCGTGCAACTTGGGCGCACAATTTCTGCGCTTAGTAATCCAATAATGATGCCCGGACGTAGTTTTTTTACTGCGGTTACCCACAGGATTTAATTGTACAAAGTTGCTCCGGGAACCCGTGCCATCCTTGCTTACATACCTCTGAAAATAACATGCGGGCAACTTACCCACACCGTTATCCACAAGATATAGTGTGTGCTTTTTACGTTGACAACTACATATGGTGCATTTAACCTTAATGGTAGCTTGTGGTTACCATCCGTGGTGCCCACTAAATACATAAAAGAGGTTGATACTTATGGGGGAACAACAACATCGCTGGCGGCGCGTCGTCGCCTTTTGGGCCATTATCGTCACAATGGTCGTCAGTTTGGGCGGCCCACAACTCGTGCAGGCGGCTGAGACTGGGGCCACTGCTACCACATCCGCAAGTACCGTTGACGCTAGCTTAACGGCCATTGACTCGGCGCTAAGCCAAACGCGTAACTACGTACAGGGAAGATTTGCTGACGCCGATAGCAGCACACAGTTGTACGGTAGCGAGTGGATGATCATGGATTTAGCTCGTGATGATCCCAAAACCGCGCTGCCACTATACACTAATTACTACAACAGCATTGCATCTTACCTCAAAGAAAATAACGGCGAGTTAAGTTCCAACGCTTACACCGAGTACTCACGAGTCACGCTTGCGCTCACCGCACTGGGGATTAATGCCCAAAGCATTGGGGGTTACGACCTATTTGATTACTTGAGTGACTACCAAAAGACTATTTACCAAGGTATTAACGGAGCTATTTTTGCCCTCATTGCGGTTAACAGCAACCCCC
Organism: Lacticaseibacillus pantheris DSM 15945 = JCM 12539 = NBRC 106106; assembly: GCF_001591865.1. Lineage (NCBI taxonomy): Bacteria > Bacillati > Bacillota > Bacilli > Lactobacillales > Lactobacillaceae > Lacticaseibacillus > Lacticaseibacillus pantheris. The sequence continues at coordinate 9,173 of NZ_BCVS01000031.1, read as the reverse complement.
AGTACCACTTCACGCAACCTGCCGGCGTTACGGACTACACCACCAAGGAGAAATTGGTGGATTACATCATCAGTAAGGAGTTGAGCGATGGCGGCTGGGCGCTGTTCGGCTCAAAGTCCGATCCCGACATCACCTCCATGGCGTTACAGGCCCTCGCTCCGTTTAAGAACACCAGCGTGGATGCCAATCACGCGGTCACCAACGCGATTGACAAAGGGGTGGGTGTCCTCGCCAGCATGGAAAATAGTGACGGTTCGTATACCTCATGGGGTACCGTCAACTCGAACAGTACCGCGCAGGTGGTAACTGCCCTCGCTGCCCTCGGCATTAACCCAACCAGCGGTGAATTCGACCATAACGGTAACAACCCCGTTACGGCTTTGCTTAGTTACCACGTCAACGGCAGTGGTTTTATGTATACCTTTACGGACAGTACGGCTAAAACCGGGACCGTGAACGGCATGGCGACGGAGCAGGATTACTACGCCCTGATTGCCTACCGGCGCTACCTCACTGGGGCCACCAGTCTGTATAATATGAGTGATACTACCCTTACAACCGGCCAAACCGCCCCCGACAACTCGGGCGATACTGATTCCGGTAGCGACAAAAGTGACGACACTACTCCTTCAAACCAGGATAGTAGCACGGGTACGGAGACCAATCAGCAGCCATCAACAAATACGCAGACTGATAACGACAAAAAAGACGCCCCGCAATCAGCAACCACCACTACTAGCGACGGCAATAGTACTTCCACAGACAGCGGGGACAAGCACCCCCAGTCAAAGAATGGGCAGGGCATTACGACCGGCCAACCAACTAAAGGCGCGGGTTTCACCACCAGCTCCGCTGCACCCGTTAATCCGCAAACAGTATTAGCAGGCCGGGCCGTTAACAAATCAACCAGTGTGCCTACCACCACTACCGCTAATTTAGGTGGAACCATTGCTACAGCGGCCACAACTGGTACTAGCGCCCCATCGACCAAGAGTAAAACCACCAAGAAAAAGTCCCACAGCAAGGGTTGGACATTTAGCAGTAAGAACTACAAACCTAAGGGCTCAACTTCATCCCAAAAGGCCAGCAAAAAGGACACTCAAGCAGCTAAGACAAATGGCGGTACTAATTACGTGCTGCTATGGACAACCCTCGTCGTACTCATTATCCTGTTCAGCGCCGTTTATTCCTGGCGACGCCACTTAGGTAGGGGGCACAAACATGAATAAACGTCGTTGGTTCGTGCGCTGCATTATACTCCTAACGTTAATTCTCACTGCGTGTGGTACGAATACCGCCAATGGCCAAACTACCGCCACTAAACCGTTAAGTACCACCACCAAATTATCCGCAGCGGGCACCATTACCAAAAACCAACTGGCCACGATTAAGGGTAAAACGGGTACCTACTACTTCACTGGTAGCAATCACCACATCAAATATCAATGGGCGTACTCCGCTCTGCAAATACAAAATCCTACCCGCCAAAAACTTGGGATTACCTTTACCACTACCGGACTTAATGCAATCAAACGTGCGGCCAATAATGCACCCGTTGCGTTAGGTTTCCGGCTACAGGACTTTCACCTTGCCGGGAGCCCCACACTCACCATCACCATCCCCAAAAAATGGCACGCCAATACATTAAAGTTGGTTGCAAAGCAGCACGGCCAGTTGCGCACCCTCAACGACGCACACGCGACCGTACACGTTCGCCAAAATAGCACCACAATCAAGCTACGTATTACTAGCGTCGATGGCACTTATTATTTGGTCGGCGGGTACAACCAAGCGGTGGCCAAGCAACAGGCTCAAGCCGCTAAAAGTAAGGCCAAATCAGGCACTAAGGCTGCCTCTACGTCCACAACTGGTCAGGGCAAGTCGGCGGACAACCAGAGCAAAAATGATCAAAAATCGGCTACTAGTCAGACCAAGCAAGAAGCCACCAACAACGCTGCTGGCGGTGCTTCCAGCGACACATCAACTACCAATAACAATGGCAACGGTACCGCCAGCAACGGTTCATCATCTACGGGTAATGCCAACGACACTAAGTCATCAAGCAACGATAGCAACCACATCACGGTCACTATGTCGATTAGTACCAGCACCATCCTACAAAACATGGACAAAGTAGCGACAAACAAAAAAAGCCTGGTGCCTAGTAGCGGGTGGATTCTGAGGCCCACCCAGGTATCTATTTCCAAGACTGCTTCAGTTTATGACGCGCTAGTGCAGGTAACTAAGGCCCGAGGAATTCAGATGGAATCTAAGTACACGCCGGCTTACGGTGCGTACTACATTCAGGGTATAGGCAATCTGTACGAGTTTGACGTTGGTAACCTGTCAGGATGGATGTACAAAGTTGACGGCTGGTTCCCTAATTACGGTTCCTCGGAATACACTACGCTCAAAAATGGGTCCAATATCCAGTGGGTCTACACGTGTGACCTGGGTGCGGACGTCGGTGACAGTCAATAATTGGCTGTCCGAAAACAGAATATTCACATCCATGGCACCACTAACCGGATTATTTCCCGGGAAATAATCCGGTTCATCACCGCCGCATGTACGCAAATCATACTGGTTTGGTGTACATGCATACATAATTAATCACGACTAGGAAGGTGACAACATGATTCAACGCGATTCCTTTGCTCACAGCCACCCCCTGGTTAATGCGCTCTACTACGTGGCCGTGGTGGGCATCGCCACCTTCTGCCTCCATCCCGTAATACTGATCATGAGCTACCTCGCCGCCATGACTTACGCGGCCAGTCTCCGTGGGTGGCGCCACGTGCTACGCCTCAACCTCACCTTTGTCATCCCCGGCATGCTGATTGTGGCCGTTTTGAACCCCACGTTTAACCATTACGGCGTGACCCCGCTCGTCGTGCTTAACGACGGCAATTCCATCACCGTCGAAGCCATTGTTTACGGCGTGATACTCGCCCTCAGTTTGGCCGTAGTCATCAATTGGTTTGTCAGTATCAATCTGGTGATGACCCGTGATAAATTCGTCTATTTATTTGGGCGGATTCTCCCCGTAGGTTCGCTGGTGCTAGCCATGGTGTTTCGCTTTGTGCCGCTGTTTCAACGGCAATTCCGTACCATCCGTCACGGTCAGCAAAGTCTCGGCCGTGCCCCGCGGCAGGTGCGCTTGTGGCGTCGCCCGCACGCCTGGGTCACCATCTGGTCAATCATGCTGACGTGGGCGCTAGAGAACGCCATCACCACGGCTGATTCCATGAAGGCTCGGGGATACGGGCAGCACCACCGCACCAGCTTTGCAATTTACCGTATGCGCACCCGTGAATGGCTGCTGGTGGGGCTGATTCTGCTACTAACTGTGCTCCTCGTCGTGTCCATCAGTACGCACCAACTCATGGCGCAGTATAATCCCACCATTATGGTGACCGGGTTTGCCAGCGCACACCTCACGCCGTTGAGCATGTTGGGGCTAGTGGCCGCAACCGTCCTGGTTTGGTTACCACTCATACTAAGGTTGTTCGCTGCTTGGCGTTGGCGCAAAGTCGGCCACGCGGGAACGGCCCACGCCACCTTGCCCGACTACTTCCGCGTTCCCACCACTGACAGCCAGCGAAAGTACCACACTACTCAAGAGGGGGCCCGCCTATGACCGACCTATTAACGGTGACCGATTTCACCTTTGCCTATCCCGACCAACCGGCGACCCTTAAACACGTCGACCTATCGTTACCCCACAGCCAAATCACGTTACTCTTTGGCCAAAGCGGTAGCGGCAAAACGACCCTGCTGCGGCAACTAGACCCCGCGCTGCGGCCAACCGGCACACACACCGGTACCGTTACGTGGTCGCCGGACGTGACGGTCCGTCCACACCAACTGCAGGTCGGCTTTGTGCAGCAACACCCCGACACCCAGATTGTGACGGACAAAGTCTGGCACGAATTGGCCTTCGGGTTGGAAAACCTGGGCGTGCCACAGGACGAGATTCGCGTCCGGACGGCCGAAATGGCGGCCTACTTTGGCATCCACCAATGGTTCCACCGCGACGTGAGCACCCTTTCTGGCGGGCAAAAACAGTTACTGAACCTAGCCAGCGTCATGGTGCTACGGCCCGCGTTACTAATTCTTGATGAACCCACCGCCCAGCTGGACCCTATTGCGGCCGACGACTTCATCCATACGCTGGTAAAACTCAACCAGGACCTGGGCACCACCATCCTGATTGCCGAACACCGACTCGACGCCGTGTTGCCACTCGCCGACCAGGTCGCCCTCATGACGCGCGGTGAAATTACCGTTGCGGGCAGCGCCAGCAAAGTTGTCCAAGCATTGTATGCTGATCACCACGCGCTCACGGCGGAATTACCCGCTCCCACCAGGGTTTACGCAGCCACCACCGGTTTACGCCGGGCAGACAACCTACCTTTGACCATCAAAACCGGGCAGCAGTGGCTCGCTAACCAAAGCCTACCCGTTGCTAGCCACTTTGCACCGCCCGCCGAGCCCGCCGGCAAGCCGCTGATTCGGGCCCGTGACTTGTGGTTCCGCTACGATCAGGACGGGCCCGACGTCCTCCGTGGCGTCAACCTAGACGTTTATGGCGGCGAGACACTGGCGATTGTTGGTGGTAACGGTAGCGGTAAGAGTACGTTGCTATCATTGCTGGGGCGCATCTACCAACCTTACCGGGGCCACATTAACCTCGCCGGCAAGCGCCTAGCACGCTACGCCGACGCCGAGCTGTACCACCACAACCTAGGTGTACTGCCCCAGGACCCGCAAAGTTTATTCGTCCGTTCAACCGTTCGGGAGGATCTTTACGAGGTCATTGATGGACACCGACAGCGCACCACTCCTGCGTACGACCTGGAGATGAGCAAAGACGCGGCGGTCTCCGGCATGGCGGACTTAACTGGTCTCACCGATTTGTTGGACCGCCACCCATACGACCTGAGTGGTGGCGAGCAACAGCGTCTCGCGCTCGCTAAGGTGCTTCTCCTCCGTCCACGGGTATTGTTACTCGACGAACCCACTAAGGGCCTGGACGCGGTTAATAAGGGCCAATTAGGGGACATCCTCACACAACTACACCAAGAGGGCGTGACCATCGTGTTGGTCACGCACGACCTGACGTTTGTCGCTGAACACGCTGACCGGGTGGGCCTGTTTTTTGACGGGCAGTTAGCAACCGTACAGCCTACCCGCCGCTTCTTTGCGGGTAACAGCTTCTACACCACGGCGGCAAACCGCCTGGTGCATAGCTGGTGTCCTGACGCCATTACCGTGAGGGAGGTGAGCACATGGCTGCACGCAACACGTTCTTAGCGGCGTTTTACCATGACCAGACGGAGGGCAAAGCTGACGCACATGTGCAGAGCTCCCCGATCAATACAACGGCGCTCGCCACCAACCGCTGGATCCAACCCCATGGCGGGCAGCCCCTCAGTTGGCGGACCTGGTGCAAACTCGGCGTTGTACTAGTCATGATGCCCCTCGTTATTTGGTGGGGGTGGCGTATCGGTGACCGCCAGTACCTAGCAGTCAGCCTAATAATGCTCGTCCTAGCCCTAGTCCCATTCTTCATGGTGTTCGAGGACCGGCGGCCGCAAACACGGGAACTCATGGTGATTGCGGTGTTGATTGCCTTAGGTGTGGCGGGCCGGGGGGCGCTGTTTATGTTCCCGCAAGTTAAGCCCGTGGCCGCCATCGTCATTATTAGCGGCATCTCCTTTGGTCCCGAAACTGGTTTTCTGGTGGGCTCCATGACGGCGTTGGTTTCCAACCTCTTCTTTACCCAGGGGCCATGGACCCCATGGCAGATGTTCGCATTTGGCATGATTGGCTTGGCGGCCGGCCTCTTCTACCGCTGGGGTTGGCTCCGTACACACCGGGTGGCCCTCAGTACCTTTGGCTTCATGAGTATTTTCTGTATTTACGGCCTCATCATGAATCCCGCCGCACTACTAATGTTTACCACCACCCCAACCTGGAAGGGACTCCTAGCCGTCTACATCTCGGGGGCACCCATGGACGCCGTGCACGCGATTTCCACCTTCATGTTTTTGTGGGTACTCGCCCGCCCGATGCTGACACGACTAGAGCGCGTGAAGGTGAAGTACGGTCTCATTAACCGCGACGCATAACGCTCATCCAGCACCATCACATCCCCAATCACCAATGAAGAAACGCAAAAATCAGCAGCCACCTGCATCAAAACGCGCAGGAGCTGCTGCTTTTTTTAATTATTATTCGTCGCTATCGTCGGTATCATCACCGTTGATTGCATCGTCGTCCGTGTCCGCCTCGGCACGACGGACCAGTTCGTCCACGTCGCTCGTGTCCTCGTCCGTTCCGTCCGCTACCGTAGTTTCCGCGGTGTCAGTGTTGTCAGCCGTGTCCGTTGCCATCTCGGCACCGTCACCAGCAACTGGCGTGGTATCGGCACCTTCAGGATCATCCTCATCTGGTAATACCTTAGCCATCGATGCCACTTTGGTATCATCATCAACCCGAATCAAACGGACACCCAACGTTGCCCGGCCAGTTTGCGAAACGCTGCCGGACTGGAAGCGAATCATAACCCCAGCGTTCGTCACCACCAGGATGTCCTCGGAACCGTCCACCGTAGTGACACCTGCCAGCGGCCCGTTCTTCGTGGTGACGTTCGCGGTCTTGATCCCCTTACCGCCGCGACCCTTGACTGGGTATTCATCGACGGGGGTCCGCTTACCGTACCCCTTTTCGGAGATAACAAAGACATCGCTACCGGCCCGCATGATGTCACTACCAACCACGTAGTCACCGTCGCGCAGACGGATACCGCGCACACCAGCCGCAGAGCGACCCATGCCACGTACAGCACCCTCGTTGAACGTGACGGAGTACCCGTTATGCGTCCCAATCAGGATGTTATCGTTACCTTCCGTCAGCATCACGTTGTTGAGCTGGTCGTCATCCTTGAGGTTAATCGCAATCAACCCGTTGCGCCGGATGTTACCAAATTCCGCTACGGCGGTGCGCTTGACGATCCCCTGCTTGGTGACAAAGAAGAGGTAGTGTTCACCCTCACGGTCACGTGGCACCGTAATGACCGCCTGAATCTTCTCGTCGGCATTGATCCCCAGCAAGTTAATGATTGGCAACCCTTTGGCCGTCCGTCCGTACTCAGGAATTTCGTACCCCTTCATGCGGTAAACCTTCCCAGCGTCCGTGAAGAACAGCAAAATGTCGTGCGTTGAGGTCGAAATCAGGTGTTCCATGAAGTCATCATCATGAACGCCCATCCCCTGAATACCACGACCACCACGGTTTTGGGTCTTAAACTCAGCGGCAGGCACGCGCTTCACGTACCCATTGTGGGTCAGCGCAATCACGACGTTTTCCTCTTCGATGAGGTCTTCATCCTCGATGCTGGCAATATCGCCCACCTGGATTTCCGTCCGCCGCTTATCCCCGAACTTCTTCTGAATTTCCAGCAGTTCTTCGTAGATAATCTGGTGGATACGTTCTGGTTTGGCCAGAATATCCTTGTAATCAGCGATGTTAGCCAACACGTCGGCCAATTCCTTCTCGACTTTGTCCCGTTCCAAACCGGTTAACCGGACGAGACGCATATCGAGGATGGCCTGGCTTTGCTTATCGGATAAATCAAAACGACTGATTAATTGCTGCTTCGCGATGTCACCCGTCTGCGAACTACGGATGATTTTAATAATTTCGTCAATATGGTCAAGGGCAATCTTCAACCCCTGTAAAATGTGCTCGCGCGCTTCGGCCTTCTTCAAGTCAAAGGCGGTCCGCCGGCGGATAACCTGCTCTTGGTGCAGCAGGTAATATTCCAGGATGGACTTGAGCGACAGGGTCTTCGGTGCGTTATCAACGATGGCGACCATGTTGAAGGAAAAACCGACCTGCAAAGGTGTCATCTTGTACAAATTGTTCAGGATAACGCTAGCGCTCATGTCCCGACGCACATCGACCACGATGCGCATCCCTTCACGGTCAGACTCATCGTTAACGTCAGTGATACCGTCAATCTTTTTATCCCGCGCCAGGTCAGCAATCCGTTCAACCAACTTAGCCTTGTTGACCATGTACGGAATTTCCGTGGCGACAATGCGTTCGCGGCCGGTCTTCGTGGTCTCAATTTCAACTTTGGCCCGCAAGGTAATCGTACCCTGACCAGTCTCGTAAGCCTTACGAATTCCCGACTTACCCATGACAATCCCGCCAGTAGGGAAATCAGGTCCCGGCAAAACGGTCATGAGGTCCGCGGTGGTGGCGTCTGGGTTATCCATCAGCACGTGCAAAGCGGAGATGACCTCCGCCAGGTTGTGAGGCGGAATGTTCGTCGTCATCCCGACGGCAATCCCCGTTGCCCCGTTCACCAGCAAGTTCGGGAAGCGAGCCGGCAATACAACCGGTTCCTTCTCGGTCCCATCGTAGTTATCTTGCCAATCGATGGTGTCCTTGTTGATGTCCCGCAGCATTTCCATCGTAATTTTGCTCATCCGGGCTTCGGTGTAACGCATAGCGGCAGCCCCGTCACCGTCGACCGAGCCAAAGTTACCGTGGCCGTCGACCAGCATGTAACGGTAGGAAAAGTCCTGCGCCATGCGGACCATCCCCTCGTAAATGGAAGAATCACCGTGGGGGTGATACTTACCCATAACGTCACCGACAATACGCGCACTCTTCTTGTACGGTTTGTCCGGCGTCACGCCTAATTCATTCATCCCATAAAGAATCCGCCGTTGCACGGGCTTCAACCCGTCACGAACGTCGGGCAGCGCCCGCGCCACGATGACGGACATCGCGTATTCCAGGAATGACTTACGCATCGTTGGGACCAGTTTAACGGTCTCAATGCGGTGATCGCCTGAATTGTCCATTTGTTAATTTCCTCCAACCGGGTATTGATGTTAGTTACGTGGAATTGGGTGGTGCGGAGTGCTGGGGAATGCAGCCCAACCCGGGCTTCATTGCCGTTGCCGCTACGTTAGCTGGTAAACGCTACTGCGCTCCCGCGTTACTCGTGCGTATGGAAACGAGCTGCGCAGTCCAGAAAGCGCCGCATAAGCAGTTGCGAACAGGAAGCCAAGTGCGGGCTTCCCGCTATTACCGCTAAGTTAACTGGTAAATGCTACTACGCCGCGCTACTCGTGCGTATGGAAACGAGCTGC
>NZ_BCVS01000030.1:0-22733 GCF_001591865.1 Lacticaseibacillus pantheris DSM 15945 = JCM 12539 = NBRC 106106 | reverse complement strand
GGGGTTTGGGGCGTAGGGCACGTAAGCCGCAACCCCAAACCCCGCCCGCGGGTTCGTATCCACCATAACGAAAAAAGCCGGCCCACGTCTGCAGACGCGCGCCAGCTCAGTTATAGATGGTTAGATGGCCAGTCGCTTGGCGAGGTGCCGCGAAGCAATTGACAGTAAGTAATTAATCACAAAGTAGATCACGGCCAACGCCACGTACATCGGAATCATGTAGTTGACGTTCTGACCGTAAATAATCTCCGCCCGATACATCGCTTCGGGCAACAGGATGATGGTCGCCAAACTCGTGTCCTTAATCAGGCTGATAAATTGACTCACAATCGGCGGAATCATTTTACGGAACGCTTGCGGCATAATCACCTGAGTCATCGCCTGAACGTAGGTGAGCCCGTTACTGCGAGCCGCCTCCATCTGCCCCTTTGGCACCGCGTTGATCCCGCTCCGAATGATTTCGGCCAGCATCGCGGACTCGAAGATACTCAACGCAATGATTGCCGCCGGTACCACGGCCACCCGGATACCAATCCCTGGCAACCCGAAGTATACGAAGAATAAAATCAAAATTAGCGGCAAGTTACGAATAATATCGATGACAAAGCCGACAATGGCGGAAAAATACTTGACGTTCACGTAGCGCGCCACACCTAGTAGTGAGCCGACGATGAAGCTGAGCACAATTGCCCAGAGTGAAACCTCAATGGTAATACCAAACCCCTCAAACAAGTAGCGGAGGTTGACCCACGATAAAGCCTTTACGAATGTGTCCATATCAGTTCACCCCCCCCTAGGCCGTTTGCCAGCGCTTTTCGAGATAGCGCATGAAGTACGATAGTGGCAACGTAATAATCAGGTACAGCAACCCGACCGCCAGGTACGTATTGAACGTCTGCAGGTTAGCCGACGCCACCAGCTTACCCTGATACATCAGGTCGAAGCCCGAAACAAAGGCCAAAACCGATGAGTTCTTGATCAGGTTGATGAATTGATTACCCAGCGGTGGGATGATAATCTTCACCGCTTGCGGGAAGATGATGTGCGTCATCGCCTGCAGGTAGGACAACCCGTTACTGCGGGCACCCTCCATCTGGCCGACTGGCACCGATTCAATCCCGGCACGCACCGTTTCGGCGATGAACGCACTGGTGTAAATGGTCAGCCCAATCGTGCCGGCGGTAAACCCATCAATCGCCATCACGTACTTGGGGATGACCACATAGAAGAACATGGTAATGACCAGCAACGGGATGTTCCGCACGACTTCAACGTACACCCGCCCGATAACGCGAACAACTTTGTGCGCGCTAATTTCCATCAGAGCAAAGACAGTCCCGATGACGCAACTACCGATGAGGGCCAATATACTACACCACACCGTATAACCGAGACCGTTAATTAACGTGCCCCAGTTGTCAAAGAGTACTGAGAACATATCACTCAACCTCCTTTAAACTGAAGCCCGGAATACCGCCAAACCACTTCTTGACCAAATGAGCGTATTCCCCGTTGGCCTTCATTTCTTTGATAGTTTGGTTGATCTTGTTCCGGAACGGCTTCTGACCCTTGTTCACCGCAATCCCGTATGGTTCCTTGGTGTAAGTACCACCAACAACCTCGTAGCTGTGATCCTGCGCTGCCATCCCGTAAAGGATACCGTTATCAGTGGACAAAGCGTCCGCCTGACCGGACTTCAACGCGGTAAACGCCGAAGCATAATCCGCTAACTGCAATACTTGTGTTTGTGGTGCAGCCGCCTTAATCTCGTCACCGTACGTTGAGCCCTGGGTGACAATCACCTTCGTACCCTTAGTCAGGTCCTTCACGCTGTGAATCTTGCTGCCCTTCTTAACCAGTAACGACCCACCGGCTTTGAAGTACACGTTCGAAAAGTCGACCTGCTTTTTCCGATCCGGCGTAATGGACATCGTGGCCACAATGGCGTCAATGTTCCCCGCCTTCAGCATCGGGATACGGGTATCGCTAGTGATGGTGACAAATTCAGCTTTGCCCTTCTTGCCCAGAATATGTTTGGTAATTGCTTTGGCCATATCTACATCGAACCCCTTGATTTGGTTAGACTTCACGTCTAGTAAACCAAAGAGGTTGGTGTCGGCCTTCACGCCCCACACGATTGTGTTGTCCTGCTTAGCGCGGGTCAGCACGTTTTGCTTGGAAATGTCCTTGCCGCAACTCGACAGGCCCACCGTCAGCAAAACCAGTAGCGCGGGGAGCAGCCACTTCATAATGCGCTTACGCATGCTGATCCCCCCTTAGTGGTTAATAATCTTACTAATAAATTCCTTAGCCCGCGGTTCCTGTGGATTGTCAAAGAAGCCGTTCACGTCGCGACTGTCTTCCAGAATCTGGCCGTCCGCCATGAACACGATACGGTCCCCAACGTGCCGGGCAAAGCCCATTTCGTGGGTCACCACAACCATCGTCATGCCCTGGTTGGCAATTTGCTGCATAACTGCCAGCACGTCGCCAATGGTTTCTGGGTCCAACGCACTCGTTGGTTCGTCAAACAGAATGGCCTTCGGGTGCATTGCTAGACTGCGCGCAATGGCGATTCGTTGCTTCTGACCCCCGGAAAGCATACTAGGAAAACTAGCTGCCTTGTCAGCGAGCCCGACCGTTTTTAGCAACTCGTGGGCTTCAGCCTCCGCGTCTTCCTTGGAGGTCTTCAACACCAAGCGCGGTCCGAGCGTGATGTTGTCCAGCACGCTCTTGTTGGCGTAGAGGTTAAAGTGTTGGAACACCATCCCTACGTCCTTGCGTAACCGGTTGATATCGGTCTTCTTGTCCGCTAGGTCCATGTTGTTAACCAGCAGTTGCCCTTCGGAAATGCTCTCCAGTCCGTTAATCGTACGTAAAAGCGTACTCTTCCCGGAACCGGAAGGGCCGATAATCGTCACCACTTCACCCTTATCGATGGTGAGGTTGATGTCCTTCAATGCGTGGAACTTGTTTGGATAGTATTTCTCAACGTGCTTGAACTCAATCATGGACATAACCGAGACCTCCAGTTTTCTTTGTATTAAATAATTTTACATTGAAAATTAGGAGAAAGCAAACTAAGGTCTCATAATGTCGATTATTTATTCGGATTTACGTATGCAACTTTGGCATCAATAGTGAACTTCGCAAAGGCATCCCGAAGACCCGAACGGCCCGGTTCCTTCTGTGGCCCACCTGACAGCGTTACTGACGCCAAGGCCAAGTCAAATTTATCCTGCGCATCGTCAATTGGTGACAGCCCCACGGTGACCACTTCGGCCAGTTCCGTCGCGTCCAGTTCGTTCAGCCCACCACGAATAATCCAACGTTTTCCGTGCTGTACCAACTCAAAGAATGGCACTAACACCGGCGTACCCATTGCTAGCACTGGTTGTGCGGTCTTTTGGGCAACCTCCGTCAGCATTTGTTCACTCACTCCCTGGTAGTCCAGCGTCATGACACCGTTGTCCTCCATGTGCTTGGCCAGGCGATCAATATTTTTTTGCTGCCGTGACCCAATAAGCAACGTGGTCGGCAAGAGTTGCGACTCATCAAACACACCCACCGTGGGCGTCTCGTCCTGCACGAAGGCTTCAGCGGCCTCTTGGCGGGCTTTAGCACTACCACCGAGGGCCCGTTCAATCTTAGGCGAAATGTCGGCCGGAGCCTTCTTAGTGGTGAAATAGTACATAAAGTTCAGGTAAATAAAGTACAGCATGACTACAAAGAGCGCGAGAAAGAGGGCTCCGCGTATGCGATACCCTTCATAACGCAGGTTAGCAATGGCCACGTAGAGTAAGTAAAAGTTAGCAAAGAAGGCAATGATGGTGAACACACGCCCCTTTGGCCGATCCTGAATGTTAAAGTAGCCGAAAATACGGTTAACAATATCTAGTGCTGTCAGCATACGTTCTTCATCCCCCCGTTAGTTTGAACTGGCTGCGCTTGAAGCAGCACCGCTAGACGCCGCCGAATCCGCTGTGCTGGAGCTACTACTGGACGCGCTGCTTGCGTTACTGCTAGCAGCACTCGAATTGTTGGTGGCATCATCGTTCGCCGACTCACTGGATGCGGAACTAGCACCGCTAGTAGCGCCACTACTGTGACTTTGCCCCGCGGCGCTGTCCTGACTCGCACTGTCTGAACTGGCCGAATCATCCGACGCCGACTTAGCCTTTTTGGAGGACGCCCTACTGTCAGCGTTACTACTAGTGGCACTGGAGCCCGACTTAGCCGCAGCCGACGAGGATTTGGACGCACTAATACTGGATAACAGGCTGCTTTGCTCAGACGAGCTCTTAGGCCGGTTAACCGGGTTAATGGTGTTCACAACGTTATACGCACTACTTAATAGAATAATTGAAACAATTGCCGCTGGTGATAACAACGGAATGGTCCGATATGCCATTTTGCATGCCCCCTACTATATAATTTTGCCAATCCCACGTTGCCCACTGGTCCCGGGACTGGTTCCGCAATAATTGCCGCAATCAGTAACCAACCGATGCGACTTCAACTAAGCCCTTATTTTAACCTGAAATTACGAATATTGTGTGATCTGCCACCTTAAGAAGCAGTAACGTTATGGTCACCACTAACGGGTTGCACACTCCAATCAATCAGCAGCGCGTCTACTTGTACCCGTGCCAACTGCCAATCGTCATTGTCGACCACATCGGCGTGGCCAACTAACGCATCGGGCAGCGCCAGGTCCCGTTCAAACTCATCACTAGCGAGCCGTTGCGCAATCATAGCAGCATCATCGCCCCGCTGCGTCAACCGCTCCGCCAACACCGAGGGGTCCGTAATCGTCATGAAGATAGTTTCAACACGGTACTGATGGACACGCTCTTGGTAGGTGATGGCGCCCGCAGTATCCAAAACAATTGACGCGACGTCCGCCTGAGCAAAGGCACGGTCGAGTCCTTCAAAGGAAGAACCGTACTGGTAACCAGAGTACCGTACGTGCTCGATAAAATGGTTGTCAGCAAAACTCGCATCATCCTCAAAGTAGTAATCCCGACCGTCGACTTCTCCGGGCCGTTGCGGCCGGGTGGTGTGGGTAATAATCCGGTTAATGCCGTACTGCTGATGCAAATATTGCTGTACCGACGTTTTACCGGTCCCCGTGGCACCTGTGATTACTAGTAAGCGTTTGGTCGTCGCCATCATGACATTTCCCCCTGAGTTTCTTACTCACCATGATACCACAGGCACCGAACGGCCTAAAAATGTTGCGGACATTATGGCAAATTACTGTTGTGCACAAAAATAGCGTTGCATAACCGACTGTTGGTTACGCGACGCTATTTTTGCTACAACGAACATCAACATGTCCATTGCCTGGTTTGAAGAAAACTCTTAATTACTTTTATAACAAGGAATTACAGGCGACGACCAAAACTTGGCCGGAAGGCGCTAATGCTCGTGTACTTAACGGACTGGCCCTCAGTAGGTGCGTGGATGAACATCCCGTTACCAACGTACACACCTACGTGGTAAGCCGAACCAACGCCACCCCAGAATACTAGGTCACCGGCCTGTAGGTCAGAAACGCTGACGTAAGTACCCAACGTGCTCATTGCTTCAGAAGTACGTGGCAGGCTGATACCAGCCTGAGCTGCGGCGTAGTAAATCAAGCCGGAGCAGTCAAAGCCGGCTGGTGAAGTACCGCCCCAAACGTATGGAGTACCGATGTACTTGGCCGCGTTGCTGATGATGCTACCGCCACTAACAGATGGCGTTGATGAAGCACCGGCACCATTGTTGCTGGAGCTACCGGAGTTGCCGTTAGTAGTAGTTGCATCGCTGGAACTGTTACTGTTGCTGGAAGACTTGGCGTCCGTAGTCGTCGTGGTCTTAGCAGCACTAGTGTCGCTAGCCTTAGCTGCGGTAGCAACAGCCTTAGCTGCTGCCTTCTCGCCAGCCTTAGCAGCGTCGGCTTCCAAAGTAGCCAGCGCGTCCTGGTTGTCAGTCAGCTCTTGGTTCAAACTGTCGGCAGCCTTCTGGGCGTCATCCTTCAAGGAAGACAGGTTCTTCTGGTCAGCAACCAACTGGGTCTTAGTGGCTTCCAGCGTGTCCTTCTTGTTTTGCTGCGTTTGCTTCAAGGCAGCCAGGTTGCCCTCGGCACTCTTCACGTCGTTCATGGCGTCTGAGTTAGCCTTGCTCAACTTGCCAACCGTGAGGCCACGGTCGATCAAGTCGGAGATGCTATCACTGTTCAGGATGAAGTCGGCGTATACGTTACCCGTAACGGAATCGCCAGCCTGCTTCTGCAGGGACTTCAACTGAGCCTTCATGGTTGCCTTACGGGCAGCCAATTCCTTCTGTGCGGTAGTAATCTTACCGTCATAACTCTTGATTGCTGCTGTCGTATCAGCAATCTTAGTGTTGGCGTCGTTGATGGCAACCGTCTTGTTCGAAACTTGGTTGTCCAGATCAGCTACCTTTGACTGTGCTGACTGTACCTCAGCCAGTAATTTGGCGTTACTCGACTTCTTCGCTGTGATTTCGGCGCTATCCGCAGCATGTACATTGGATGCTTCCCCAAAAGCAGTGGTTGCTAGCAGGAACGCCGCAGCGATTGTTGCTATTGTAATTGACTTCTTCAAACCAGTTCACTCCGTCCCTAATAACTTCTTCTTTAAGAATCTGTAATGAAGTATAGGCCCAAAGTGTTACAACGCTGTTACGAACGTGCAATAACCTTATTACGGTTCGTTGCCATCTGCAACATTTCGCGGAAGTAACCGGTTGCGAAGCGAACATTTGTACGTGCTTTTAGGACAATTAGGCGCACTTTGTTGTTAATATATTCTTAGTCCAATCGCCACAAAACCATCATACTTTTCGTCTATAGTATTAATCATCAGCAGGAGGAATTAGAGCAGCGGATAGGCTTGAAGGCTAATCCGCTCGCCGTTCACACTTACTGATGGAGCGTAGCACGGCAACCATACCAATTACTTAGGCGCGACGTTTATGCAGGAAAATTTGAATATGACAAAGCAAAGGAGCAGTACGCACCGTTCGCGTACCGCTCCTATTTGTGTAGCGACATTAATTGGTGGTGCCGGCTTTGCTCTGGCCACCATCCGTATACGGACAGCTCGTGCCCAATTGCGCGACTAGTCCGTAATGTGAACCAAGAAGTATTTCCGCTTACCCCGGCGGATAATGACAAAGCGACCATCGAAGTGGGCAGACGGATCAACGGTAAAGTCGACGTCCTGTACCCGGTCACCGTTAACGTAAATGGCCCCGTTATTAATATCTTCACGTGCTTGACGACGAGACTTTTCGATTTGCGTTACGTCAACCAAGAATTCAACTAAGTTAGCGGACGTTGCGGGCGCAGTGGCACTTGGCATCCGTTCAAAACCCTGCTCAATTTCGTCGGCAGTCAGGCTGGCCACGTCTCCAGAGAACAAGGCGCGTGAGATGTTCTCCGCTTCCTGCACCGCAGCTTTGCCATGTACGAACTCCGTAACCTCTTCGGCCAGGCGTCGCTGGGCGGCACGTTTTTCGGGGTGATCCTTAGTTGCCTGCACCAATTCGGCAATCTCGTCCTTGGACAGGAAGGTAAAGAACTTCAGGAACTTTTCTACGTCGGCGTCATCCTGGTTGTACCAGAACTGGTAGAACTCGTACGGCGACGTCTTCTTCGGGTCGAGCCAAACGGCACCGCCGGCCGACTTACCAAACTTAGTGCCATCACTCTTGAGCATCAACGGGTTGGTCAACCCAAACGCCTGGGCATCGGCACCCTCCAGGCGGTGAATCAGGTCAATGCCGGCGGTGATGTTGCCCCACTGGTCGGCCCCACCAATTTGTAGGTGCACGCCGTTATTCCGGAACAAAGTCAGGAAGTCAACGGACTGCAAAATCTGGTAAGTGAATTCGGTGTAGCTAATACCGCTTTCCAGACGGCTGGCCACCACTTCTTTGTTGAGCATGTTGTTAATCGTGAAAAGCTTCCCGTAGTCGCGCAAAAAGTCGAGGAGGGAGATTTTGCTCAACCAGTCGTAGTTATTCACGATGGTGAAATTATCAGTCCCGAAGAGCTTGACCATTTGGTCGGTCAGCTTCTGCTCGTTGTCGTGAATTACGTCCATCGTCTGCAAAACACGCTCGCTGTTACGCCCAGACGGGTCCCCGATAGCGCCAGTACCACCACCGATTAGGATAACCGGGTGGTGGCCAAACTGCTGGAACCGCTTGAGGATCATGAACGGAATGAGGTGTCCCACGTGTAGGGAGTCCCCAGTGGGGTCGGTCCCACAATAAACGCCGATGTGTTCCTTGGCGGTTAATTCACGTAAACCGTCCTCGTCGGTCATTTGATTCAGCGCCCCGCGCCAAGCCAGTTCATCAATAATGTTGTCGGCATCTGCCATATCTATTTCCCCCTACGTTTAATTCGACCAAATGCACACAGCAAAGTGGCGTTCCCGTTCATCCAGCTGGATCAAAGAGTTGCTAGGTCAATCGCGGCCCGGACATTAAAAAAGCCCCGTAGCGTTGTTCACGCTACGGGACGGACATGCCGCGGTACCACCCAGCTTGTACGGCCTTACGCCGTACCTCTCAGCAGTGATAACGGTCTGCACCACGGACACTCAAAGTGATTGTAATTCACCGCCACGGTCGCACCGGCTCGCAGCAAACGCCGGCTTTCTGAAGGTCTCCGTGACGACTACTGGGTTCACTGGTCGCCATTTATTGCGTTAAGTGTACCACACGCCATCGTCCATCGTCCACGGGTTCGGCTCCGTTAACGAAGTGTTTGCCGGCAGCGTTGGTCGAACCGGTGAGCTGCGGCTTTTGTGTGGCGCTCCGCGGTAACCACAGCTAGGGCGAAGGGCACGTAAGCCGCAATCCCACCGCCACTTTGCCTGCACACACACCACTAGCGCGTGACGACGCGGACGGTGCGGATGTTGTCGTTGGCGGAGATGTCGTCGATCAAGTCGACGTAGTTCGCCTTCCGCGGAATTTCAATCCGGTAGATGTTTTTGTACACCGCTTCGCCGTTCGTCCGCTCGGTGCTAAACGCGGTTGCCAGGACGTTCACCTTATGTTCGCTGAAGTAGCCCTTAACGAACTTTTGCGTCTCCGCCTTATTAACGTACTTCACTTCCAGTCGGCGAATTGGTGGCGTAATCCGGAATGCGCGCTTGAGGAAGGCCAGCACCACGATGACGAAAATTGCGCTAATGACCGCAATCGTGTAGTAGCCCATCCCGATGGCAATCCCGAGGCCGGCCACCGCCCAAAGGGACGCGGCCGTAGTTAGGCCCGAGATATTGTGGCGCGTCACGATAATCGTGCCGGCGCCCAAGAAACCAATACCACTCACCACCTGACAAATTAGCCGGGCGGGATCGGCCCGAATGACCGAGAATATTTCCTTATTGTGGATGGCAAAGTTGATAGCCTGGGCCGCAATTTCCTGCTGGATCATCGCAATCACGCACGCTCCTAGACACACCAAAATGTGCGTCCGCATCCCCGCGGGGTGGCTATTATGCTCACGGTTGGAGCCGATAATTCCGGCAACCACCGTGGCCATCGCTAAACGGATAATAATCCGTGTAATATCAACTGAATATGCAGACATACATACTCCTCCCAAAATGTTTTCTATATAACTGCTATGTTTTTACTGCACATCCCCAAAGGCGTGTGCCGAAAGCTGTAGAATCTCCCCCAGCATCTCGTTAAACCGGGCCAGCTCCGCTTCACTGTAGTGGCTTGCGACCACCGCCGCCGCTCCCCGTAACCGCTGGTCCAGTAATGACTTTAACCGTGCGACCTCCGTACCATCCGCGGTTAGTCTGAGTTGCCACTCCTTTGCGTTATCGGGCATCCGTTCGCGAATGACCAAACCCGCACCCGCTAACCGGGTCACCGCACGGCTCGCCGTGGCCTGCGACGTATGTACCAGCGCGGGTAATTCCTTTTGTGGCAGGATTGAATGTTGCCCCACCGTCGCCACAATCAGAATGTCGCGCGTACTCAACCGGTGGATTAGTGCCCGGACGTTGGGGTTACGCGTTTGTTGCTCGGCCCACCGCTTCTCACCGTCCGCACTACCATCCTGAGCAATAAACTGGTTGAGTCGTTCCAGAATTTCATCAATCAAAATACGCCCCTCCTTTTTAATTCACGTGCATAGATATTGACAATCTCAGTTCAACGTTTATACTACATTTTGTATTCACGTGAATCAATAATGCTAACTACAAACATTTTAAAATAATGGAGGAATCTATGACGAATAAAAAAATTGGCATCATCAGCGGTTCTAACCGCCCGGGACGTGTTGCCCCCGCCGTTGCCGCCTGGCTACAAAACCAATTAGCAACGCAGGACCTCGATTCCGTAATTATCGACCTCGCCACAATTGACTTACCGTTTCTCGCCGAGCCCACACCGCCCGCCGAGGGATATTACACCCAGGACAGCACCCGCAACTTTGCACAAATCATCGACCAGTACGCCGGATTCGTGCTAGTGTTCGGCCAGTACAACTGGGGCTACCCCGCCGTGCTGAAAAACGCACTGGACACCGTTTTCGCTGAGTGGAACCACAAACCCGTAGCGACACTCATTTACGGTAACCACACCATGCAGGCGGACATCGCCATCCGGATGGTTATCAACGGACTGCGGATGCGGCAACTGGCGACCAACATCGCCACCCCGGTGCCCGCCAGCAACGACCCCGCCACCGTGGCGCAAACGCTCCACCCCTTTGCCCCGCTAGTGCCGCTCATGGCGGCTGAGTTCAAATCCTTACTGTAACTCACGCACCATGTTGAACCACCGCTCACCAGCGTGCGCCGAGTCCGCGATGCCCTCGTTAGCAAAACCGTTGCGCTCGTAAAAGGGCACCAGCCGCGCCAGGCACGTTAACGTGATGGCCCGCCGCCCTTGCTGAAGCGCCACGGACGCCAGCTGTTCCAACAGCGCACTACCCAGCCCGCTGTCCCGAAAATCCGGGTGGACGGCCAGACTCAGCACCGTCTGGTAACAATCAGCCGGGCGGTTAGGCTGACTATCGCCATACAACTCATCGATCAAATAGCGCTGATTAAAGGCGGGGCCGACTACGTAACCAGCAACCGTCCCCGACGTCGTGGTCGCCACAATGAACGTGTCACTGTACGCAGCAATACGTTGCGTCATGGCCGCCCGACTCGCGGCTTCCTCTGGCGTGAAACCCGCCTGTTCAATGTGCATAATGGCGTCAATTTGTGCGGCCTTGGCAGGCCCGAAAGTGTAATCCATCTCAATTTCCCCGTATACCACAACGCCCGCCCGCAGCAGTACCCCACGTAGAGGTGCATCGCCACGGACGGGCGTTGTGTGACCTGTGCTAACGCGCTGCTGTCCAATCATTCACGGCAGCCGCAATTTCCGTATTCCCTGAGTGCATGGTGATGACCTGACCAAAGGTGTTGCTCTGGTCGAGCACGGCCGCGAGTACCGCCGCCACGTCCGGGATCGGGTTGCGACCACCGTCGTCCACACCCAACGCGACTTTGCCGGTCGCCTCATCCTCAGTCAGACTGCCGGGCTGCAGAATGGTGTAGTCCAACTGCGTGTTACGAATTAACCAGTTATCCGCCACAAACTTAGCCACGTTATAATCGGCGAGGCTGTCCAGGGACGGGATGCCTGCCCACCGCTCCGGCTGCGTCGCGAACAGCGAGCTCAGCATAACGTAACGCTTAATGCCCGCTTGCTCAGCCGCCTGCATCGACTTAATCGCACCAAATTCCTCAACCTGGAGTAGGCTCTTACCGCGCGAGCCCGCCACAAAGTAGACCGCGTCGTTCCCTTTGAGCGTGGCTGCCATGGTGGCCGGATCCGCCGTTAAATCGAAGGAGACTGCTGTCGCGATATCCGTCTGCTTGAACTTAGCCGGCGTGTGTACGCCCGCCGTCACCGTGTGTCCTGCGTCCACGAGGTCAGCAATTAAATCCTGCCCCACGCGACCGGTGGCACCAATTACAAATACTTTCATTTTTGCTCCTCTTTTGCCTCATTCTTGTTATACCGGTGGGCCCTAGCCAATAAGGCCATAATCCACGAGCCCGAAATCACCGCCACCATGACCCACGTAATGGGCGGCCAAAAATTAGCCAGAACAATATCGACCACGCCCATACCGATAAAGACCAATCGTCGTTGGTTAATCCGCGCAAACTCGTCGCGGGCCTTACCGTCACGCATTTGCTTTGCAACACGGGCAGCTAATGTGTATAGTGCCATGACCGTTAAAATGTAGAGCACCGCGTACGCAATGCTGGGCGCCGCCGCTAGCGGGTAGCGATCAAACCAACTCGTCAACATCGGCAACAACGATATTGGTAGTAATACCAGCGCGTTGAGCCACAAGTCAATCGGTGTCACTGACCTTAACTGCGCGATGATATTGTGGTGACTGACCCAAAAGCTCGTCACCAACACGTAACTAATTAAGTATGCCACCAGTGCCGTCACGTGTTGCGCCGTCAGTAGGTCCGTCCACTGGCTACCCGCGGGCACAATCAACCCCAACACCATAATGGTAATGATGATTGAAAACATACCGTCACTATATGACTCCAAACGGTTCTTCGTCATCAGCTCACCGCCCCAATTAATCTGATTCCGTAAATTCCATGGTCAGTAACTTAATCAGCAATTCAGCGGGCACCTCCTGGTCAAAGCGGATATTGAGCCGCTTTTGCCCGGATGAGTACCCCGCAGCGCTAATCCTCGCGACCAACTCCACCGGAATATCCCGGCTAAGCAACAAGCTCACGTGCGCCTTGTATGCAGCAATACTTACCCGCTGCCCGTTAGCAGTGAAAAAGGGTTGCCCCCACTTAATGCTTTCGGTGGCTACCGGCACTTGTTCGTGAATTGTCCGTCGCATCCGCGCCAACAGTGACTGGGCTGCTGGTACCTGTTGCCCAATATAATCATCAACGTCACGATATTCCGGCTTACTTGGCATGGTGTGCCCCCTCACGTACAGACATCAATTCCGTTCTAACCTTAGAATAATTCGGGGAACCAGATCCGCATCTCGCGGTCAGCACTCTCTTCACTATCCGAGCTGTGCACCACGTTGCGGATGGGACCAGGACCCCAACTACGAGCAAAGTCGCCGCGAATGGTGCCAATTGGTGCTTCGTCCGGCTTGGTGTTACCTGCCATCCGCCGGAATTGCGCGACCACATCATCGCCACTCGCGATAATGGCCACCAACGGTTTTTCCATCATGTAGGACTGCATCGCCGGGTAGTACGGCTTGCCTACGTGCGGTGCGTAATGCTGCGCTAGCAATTCGGGCGTTGCCTGAATTACCTTGAGGGCACTAATCGTGTATTGACGCCGCTCCAGCCGCGTAATGACCTCACCGATATGCCCAGCTTCGACACCATCCGGCTTCACCAAAATTAACGTCCGTTCTTCTGCCATAATCACTTCTCCGTTCTATGTGTGGTTGGTTCAATCAAAGGGGCGCAATCACTGCTCCTCAGTCCCAAACCAGCCATTCATTCAACTCAAAAAGTCGTACCTTCTACGTCCCAATTATGCAGAAGATTGGCCGCGATATCAACCGGGTTCATGGATATTCGCCACATTGTACGTTGGCCAAATTGGTAGCCCGCCTTTTGTCATTTACACAAACGGGACTTATTATATAAATAAGGTCATTAATAGGTTGAGGGGGCAATATTTTGTACCAAGCAGTTGTATTCTTTGATTTGGACGGTACGTTGTTACGGGATGACAAAACGGTCGCGGACGATACGCGTAATGCCATCACCCGGCTGCGGGCTAACAACATCTTGCCCGTGGTCGCCACCGGACGCAACGTCTTTGAAATCCAGTACGTGTTAGACCAGACGGGAATTAACTCCATCGTCAGTGCGAATGGAAGCTACGTGCAATACGGGGGCCAAAAGCTACATGCCGAAACCATTCCGGTACCACTAATTGAACGATTCGACAGCTTTGCCCGGGCACAAGGCGACGTGGTCGGGTGGTACAACAACACCGGCTTTGCGCTCAGTGGCGCGAACGCCGCTACCCGTGAGAACTACCAATTGCTGCACCTAACCGCCGACGTTGATCCACATTGGTACCAGCACAATCCCGTTAATTTTATGTTCACGTTTAACTTTGACAAAGCCAAGCTGTACCAACGCCACTTTGCCGGTCAACTAAGTCTGGTCCGCAACAATCCGCGCGGCCTCGACACCATGCTGACGGGCGTATCTAAGCGCACTGGCATCGCACACTTCCTCAACCAGACGGGACTGGCTGGTCTGCCTACGTACGCATTTGGGGATGAGTTGAACGACTTGGAAATGCTGTCGATGGTTGACCACCCCGTGGCAATGGGTAACGGTAATGATCAGGACAAGGCACTTGCAGAGTACGTGACCACCACCAACATGAACCACGGTATCTTCAGGGGACTACGGCATTTCGGATTAGTGTAATAACGTAGATGGGGCCGGACGGAATGGCCGGGTAAACGCAAAAGTGGGCTGACGTTAAATTGATGGGGAATGTTGTGGTGCTACCTTTGCTTGTTGAAACGAGCCCCGACCCGCAGAAACTCACGTATAAGCTACTAGCACCCAAAAGGCCAATGCGGCCCCCAACACTATCGGAGAATGGTGACGTGCGCCCGCGTTACTCGTGCTTATCGAAACGAGCTCCGCAGGCCAGAAAGCGACGTATAAGGCACTCCACCCAAAAGGCCAAATGTGGGCCCCCACACTGCCGGGGAATGGTACGGTGCGCCCGCGTTACTCGTGCTTATTGAAACGAGCTCCGCAGGCCAGAAGACGCCGCATAAGGCACTCCACCCAAAAGGCCAAATGCGGGCCCCCACACTGCCGGGGAATGGTACGGTGCGCCCGCGTTACCTTTGCTTATTGAAACGAGCTCTGCAGGCCAGAAAGCGACGTATAAGCAAGACCGGACAAGAATCCAAGTGCGGGATTCTCGTCCGGTCTTACTTATACTCTGCTTTCTAAACGGCCTGCTGTGCTCTCTACTCCCCTAAATGCCTCTTCTTCGGTGCCGTCTTTGCCTTCAAACTATCGCCTTCCTTATAACCAAACAGATAAGTCAAGGTAAAGGCTGCCACAATCGTTACCGCCGCAACGATCCAGAAGTTCATAAAGTTATTAGGGTTGCTAGCACTAGCGAACGACGGGAACCCAATCAAACTGCCCGTAAATCCGTACATATCCACGTGCAAGAACCCGTTCACCAAACCACCAATCGCCGCACCAATACTCGACGTAATGAACACGCGCCCATACTTCAAGTTAACACCATACATGGCTGGCTCCGTAATCCCTGCCGCCGCTGAAATTGCCGCCGACATCGCCAAGCCCTTCAAATCCTTGTTCTTCCGCGTCTTTGCCCAAACGGCCAATGCCCCGGCCCCCTGAGCAATCATCGTTACCGACACAATCGCGTTCAATAAACTGTGGCCGCCCGGAACCGATAGCTCCGCCGAAATAATCGGAATAACCGCCCAGTGTAACCCAAAGATAACCAGTACCTGGTACAAACCACCAATAATCAACCCGGCCAAAATCAGGTTCGAACTCAATACCCACTGCAACGCGTCAGAAATCCCCGTGGATACCAACGTGATGATCGGGCCAACGACTACCAAAACGGTAATACCAACCAGGAAAATTTCCACCAATGGGCTGAAAATCATTCTGAGCACCACCGGCATCCACTTCTTAATCCACGGTTCCACCTTCGATGCCATCCAGGCCGCAAAAATCATTGGGAAAATTGAATACGTGTATTGCGGAATGTGAACCGGAATACCAAAGAAGTTGGAATTAATGCCCATCCCCAACATCGTGCCGGTAAACTTCCCCGACGTGTATATGCTGACCAGGGACGGGTAAATCAGAAATGCACCAATAATGGCCACAATCACCGGATTGGCCCCCAGCTTCTGCGCCGCGGTAAACCCAACCAAAATCGGTAGGAAGTAGAACGTGGCATCACCCATCGCGTTAATGATGACGTAGGTCTGCGATGTCGTTGATACCCCACCCCACGTCGTCAGGATGGTCATAATCCCTTTGAGAATACCACTCGCCGCCAAGAGGCCAATCACCGGCATCATCGAGCCCGTAATGACCCCAATTAGGTTAGAGGCACCACGCTTCGTCCGACCCCACAAACTCTTATCCTGGGCCGCCGCCGTGGTCTCCGCCATAATCTTGGCGGTACCTTCCGCGTTGCCAAAGCCGGGGCCGAGTTGCGCAATCACTTCGTCATACACATCACCGACCGTCTGGCCAATCACCACCTGGTACTGGCCGCCAGCACGGGCCACATCCAGTACCCCCGGCGTCTGCCGCACCGTATCGTCGTCAGGAATCCCTTCATCCTTGAGGTAGAAGCGGAGCCGCGTAATACAATGGATGACGCTGTTAATGTTGTCGGGACCACCCACTTCCGCCAACACCTCGGCAGCGGTCTCAGCGTACTTATTTTTATTCACCTTACCCTTATTGGCTTCCGCCTGCGACGCCTTGAGGTCCACCGTCGCTGCAACATCGCCACTGCGCACCTCGCCCTGGTTAACGGTAATCCCGTTTACCACGTCATTGGTGTTCGTGATGACCACGATGATGGTGGTCTTCTTACCCGCCGCGCGAATCTGGTCCAGGTTCATCGAGCCGATACCCTCACCGGCTTTGACCGCGGCATCCATACTCGTATCAATTTCAAAGGGGGCTCCGTTTAGCTCGACGGTATCAATGCCCAGATGAATCAATACTTCGGCGCCGTCATCAGTTCGAATACCAATGGCGTGCTTCGTGTCCGCCAACATCACCACGCGACCACTCACTGGGGCCACAATCTGTCCATCGTCAGGGTCAATCCCGAACCCTTCACCCATCGTCTTCTGTGAAAATACGGGGTCCGGAACGTCCGTAATTGGCATTAGTAAACCGTTGGCCGGAGCCAACAAATCCAATTTGTCTTTGCTCATCATATTGCCCTCCCTAGGGTTGTGCGTGCCTGTCAATCGCCCACCAGAATCGCTACCGTGCTGAAGGCGGGTAGCGTCATGCGTTCAGTCACCCGGATGCCGGGGACGTTACTAATTAATATCCGTCCGCGTTGCCACTCCGCCCCCACCGGGATGGTGACGTCGTGCTCCGCGTAGTTGTTGAGTACCAGCAACCGTGACGCACCGTATTGGCGGATAAATCCGAACACCCAGTCCACATCCGTCGCGTACGGCGTGTAATCACCCATGCTGATCACGGGATACCGCTTCCGCAGGGCAATGAGTTGCTGGTAAAAGTCAAAGATGGCACCGGAAGCCAGTTCATTCTGCACGTTAATTGTGGCTTGGTTCGTCGACCGCAACCACGGGGTCCCCGTCGTAAAGCCGGCGTTCTCGCTACCATCCCACTGCATCGGGGTGCGGCTATTGTCGCGCGCCTTTGCATGGACCGCCGCAAACGCATCATCCGCTGCCATCCCCGCGTCGGTTAACCGGCGGTACGCGTTGT
Source organism: Lacticaseibacillus pantheris DSM 15945 = JCM 12539 = NBRC 106106 (assembly GCF_001591865.1). NCBI lineage: Bacteria > Bacillati > Bacillota > Bacilli > Lactobacillales > Lactobacillaceae > Lacticaseibacillus > Lacticaseibacillus pantheris. The sequence goes on along the minus strand of NZ_BCVS01000030.1, from coordinate 5,151 downwards.
GCGCCTCCACGTCCACGTAATCGTCCATGGTGTGGTATTCCGGATCGGTCATCCCGATTTCCTCACCCATGTAGATATACGGCGTACCGCGATTGAGGTGGATACTGGCGGCCAGCACCTGCGCCGTACGTACCCGGTAATGCTCAACGTCACCAAAGCGGTTCAGCGCCCGCGGCTGGTCGTGATTATTCCAGAAAAGCGCCTGCCACCCGCCACCATCGGACAACCCGGTCGCCCAGTGGTGCAACAGGTCGCGCAACAAGTTAAAGTCGTAGCGCTTTGTAGTCCACTTTTCACCGTGGTCATAATCGGTTTTGAGGTGGTGGAACTGGAAAATCATGCTCAACGCGTGCTCATCCGGACGGGTGTACTCGATGGCGTGGGGCAAAGTCGTCGAACTCATTTCGCCCACCGTCACGCTCTCGGCATCCTGACCGTAACTTTGGGCGGCGAGATCTTGAATGTACCGCTGCACCACCGGTTTATCGGTATACAGAAACTTGCTCTCGGTCCCGGCCGGCGCATCCACTAGCCGTTCGTCTTTGCCAATCACGTTCATGACGTCGAAACGGAAGTGCTCGACACCCTTGGCGCGCCAGAAGTTCACGATGTCCGCCGCCTCCTGACGCACGTGCGGATTATGCCAGTTGAGGTCCGCCTGCGTCCGGTCGTACAGGTGCAGGTAGTAATTGCCTGTATCGCCAAAGGGTGCCCACGCTGGCCCGCCAAACTTGGAGTCCCAGTTCGTTGGGAGGTCACCGTTAGGCTTGGGCGGGTATATCCAGTAATAATCCTGGTAATACTTATCGCCGGCGAGCGCCCGTTGGAACCACTCGTGCGCCGTGCTTGTATGGTTCAGCACCATGTCGAGCATCACGCCAATCCCCGCTGCCTTAAACGCAGCCATCATGCGGTCAAAGTCGGCCATGGTGCCGAAACGCGGGTCAATCGCGCGGTAGTCAGCCACGTCGTATCCGTTGTCGTTTTGCGGGGAAACGAAGAACGGGTTCAGCCAAACAATGTCTACGTTTAACGACTGCAGGTAATCCATCTTGGCGGTAATGCCGGGCAGGTCGCCGATACCGTCGCCGTTGCTGTCAAAGAATGATTTGGGGTAGAGCTGGTACACAACTTTGTTTTGAAATGACATGTTATTCCTCCGTATGCTACGAGCGGCGGGCAAATTCCTGGAACCGAAAGCGGTCCGGGCGGTGCCGGGATTCGGTGTACTGAAAGGCGGTGGTGTCCTCGAGGTAGGCAATGCTGCGGACAACGGCCACCGCGTCGGTTGGTGTCAGGCCCAATAGTTGCTGATCCTGTTCGGTTGCGTGCTCAACCGTAAACTCCTTTTTGGCGTACGCAATGGCCAGGTGCAGGGTCTGCTCAAAGTAGGCGTACAAGGAATCCTCGGCCACGGTTTGGCTAATGTCGGGTACCACCGCGCGGTCAATGTAATCAATGTCGATGATGACCGGCTCCTCGTTAATCCGTCGCAACCGCGTCAACCGCAGAACCGGCATCGCGTGCACATCCGGATCGATACTGACAAAAGGGGTGGTGGGCAACGTCATCGGTTGCTTATCCACCAACACGGTGCGCGAATTCATGTTCATCCGCGTCGATAACTCCTTATAACTCAGCACTCCGGAAACTGGAAAAACGTACTGCTGACGGTTAATCACCGTGGTGCCCTTCCCTTGCTGGGACTGGACGTAACCCTCATCCTTCAAGCGTAATAACGCACGACGGATAGTGTCACGGGAGGCACCGTATAATTCCCGGAGCTGGTTCTCACTCGGGAGTAATGAGTCCTTAGCGTACAAGCCATTGTCAATTTTTGTTTTTAAATCCTGATAAACCAAATTGAATTTCGTCATCGCAGTCACCTTTGTAATCGCTTTCTATAATTCAGATTATACTTGTACGAACAAGTTGTCAAATTGGCTAAAGCTAATATCTGCGGCTTGTACGGCGATTGTTCGTACAAGTTGAGCGCGCAAATACGGAAAATAAGAGTTACATTCATTAAGCGGTTTCATCGCTTAGTATCATGCACAAGGTAAACATTACCGTTATTTTCGGTTGCCAACGTCCGGTGATTGCCCGGCTACCGGGTAATCACCATTCTTGGACAGGACAATTGCGCAACCCTAGTAAAAAAAATTACGGATTATGCCACTTATTGTTACCGGCAAATAAGTGCGGTGGGCGGAAGATGCCGCATACGGCTCTACAATCAAAAGGCCAAGTGCGAGCCAGCCACACTGGCCGGGGAATGCTACGACGTTCGCGCGTCACCTTTGCTTATTAAAACGAGCTCCGCAGACCAGAAACCGACGTATAAGTAAAACCGGACAAAAATCCAAGTGCGGGATTCTCATCCGGTCTTACTTATACTCTGGTTTCTAACCGCGGGGCTGCGCTCTCTGCTTTCTAAACGGTCTGCTGCGCTCTCTGCTTTCTAAACGAGCTCCGCAGACCAGAAGACGCCACATAAGGCACTCCAACCAAAAGGCCAAAATCGGGCCTTTCGGTTGGAGTGCCTTATGTTCTGTCTTCTAAACGGTCTGCTGCGCTCTCTGCTTATTATTCAGCATCTGCCTGCGCTACCGCCAACAATGCCACCTGGTTCAGATAATTCACCGGCTGGTCGAAATGCGGGTTAAACAGCGTATCCACGTACGCCAAGTCATCAATGGTGTTCTGGTTCTGGATGGCGAGTGAGAACATATTCGCCGTCTGGCTGATGTCGTGCGCGCAGTATATTTGCGCTCCCAAAACCCGCCGGTCCGCCGCACCATACACCAACTTGATGGTAATCTCCGCGTTTGGCGTCATGAAGTCAGGCCGGTAGTTCGCGCGATAAATAACCGCGCGCACAGCGATACCATCTCTTTTGGCCGCCCTTTGCGTCAGGCCGCTCGTTGCCAACGTGCTCTTAAACAATCGGAGCGCCGTCGTTCCCTGCGTTCCCGGGTACCGTTGCACGTGGCTCGCAACATTCCGCCCGGCAATGTGTCCCTGCCGTTCAGCGTTCGTCGCCAACGGAATGTACGCCAAACGGCCAGTCGGGTTAAACCGCACGGCGCACGCATCCCCAGCGGCCAGAATATCCGGGTCGGACGTTCCCAACCAATCGTCGGTAACAATTGCCCCGTGGCGATCCAACTCAACCTGTCCCCGCAGCAAATCCGTATTGGGCACAAAGCCGGCGCAGACAATCACCAATCCCGCCTGGTAATCAGCCTTGTTGGTATGAATCAGCACCTGATCATGGTCGTCGTCAGACTCAAAGTCCTGCACCCGGGTCTCCAGTTGCACGTCCACCCCGTGTGCACGGAGGTCATCAGCCACCCGCGCGGACAGCTCCTGGTCAACGTAATTATTCAAAAGTTGGTCGTGGCCCTGCAGCAGCGTAACCTGGTGATCCGTGTTGGCGTACGCTTCGGCCAATTCGACCCCGACGTACCCACCACCAACGATGAAAACGTGGTGGTGGTTCTGCGCGGAGGCAAAGATGGCCTCGGCCTGCCGTGCGTCTTTGCACATCAGCACGCGCGCGTCGTCCACCCCCAGCACTGGCGGGACCACCACGTTGGAGCCGGTCGTCATGATGAGCTTGTCGTACGTATCGGTGAACACCTCCGCCGTGCGCAGGTTTTGCACCGTCAGTGTGTGTTGCTCACTATCAATGCGGAGCACGTCATGCTGATCGCGGACGTGCACGCCCAGTTCCCGCAAATGCTCCGGGGTCTCGTAGAACATGTCCTCTAGGCGCGACACCTCCCCACCCAGATACAATGCAATGCCACAGGAAAGGAACGACACGTTATCGTCACGCTCGTAGATTAAGACCTCCGCCTCGGGATGATCGTGCCGGATAGCCTTAGCCGCCGCCACACCCGCATGGGTGCAACCCACAATCACAACTTTCATTATAAATTCCTCCGCAAAATAATATTTACTGCTCGGGATCACCGGCATCGAGCTTCAGTAGCCGCGGCTTACCGTAGAAGTAACCCTGACGCAAATTCACCCCTAATTCATCGACGATGGCATCGTCACGGGCATCCTCGACACCTTCGAGAATAAACCGTAGGCCCCGCGCACGCGCAAAGTCGCGCCAAAACACCACCCGCGCACGCATGTCCGGGTCGTCCAACCCACCATCAAAGTTTTGGAGGGCAAACTTAATTTCGCTCGCGTACGGCACCAACTGCCGTACGTGATCCAGCTGGTTTTCACCGCTGCCCACATCGTCGAGGCAAACCTGCATTCCCCGTTCAACGTACGCCTCAAGCATGGGTCGCATTTGTGCCATGGTCACGGGGGCATCCTCCTTCTCCTCCGTCAGTTCGACGTTGAGACGCAGGGGACGCAAAAAGTTTTGTGCTTGTATCAATGAGCGATTGATTTCTGGATTCAGTAACTGGGTCCGGTTAAGGTTCACGGACACGGACCCGATTTTCAACGCCAACTTTGCCGTCGTCTCCACCAGCACCTCCGCGATGGTGTGCGCGGGGATGGACGCAAAAGAGCGCGGTGGCCGCCAACCATCGTGCACGTATTGCTTCATTAACAGCTCATAGCCAATCAGCGTGTGGTTGATTTTATCAAGCTGTGGTTGGATAAAGTAGCGGTACATGGGCATTCTCCATTCACTGGTTAGATGCTGCCCGTTCAATTGCCCCGCAACCGCAGCGGGCGTCACCTACTCGTAACCAATTCTAACCCAAAGTGATGGTTAATACCTAATGTTATCCATCAGGCTCACTCAACAGTAACAACGGTTGGGTGGGTGCGAACACGCGGATGGTCTTTGGGACTGCGGCTTACGTGCCCTGCGCCCCAAAGACCATCCGCGGGTTCCCGATAGTATGTGGTCCCTAATTTAAGATGCATTAATTCAGAAATCGTGCATTCGGCCACGCTAATTTTGAGATAGACCATTATTTGGGCCAGTAGTTGATCGAATCGTTCATAAAATTATCCGCAATGTTGGTTATGGCCGTTGGAGTGCGTAGATGACTGGACACGAAACGGTGAACATCTGCCGTTGGTCGTACTGGCGTGGTGGTGGAGGTTGAGCGGCCGGTCCCCGCGACGGCTGTATACCCGTAGTTCTGTTTGAATTATTGCCAGTAGTGCGTT
>NZ_BCVS01000029.1:0-23374 GCF_001591865.1 Lacticaseibacillus pantheris DSM 15945 = JCM 12539 = NBRC 106106 | reverse complement strand
GTTACACCCCGGCAGTGGTTACCATTCCGACCCCACACGCCTCCGCCCACCGATCCGGCCGACGCGGTCTCCCGCTACTTTGGTAACTGAGCCTCCGGGCATGTCGACTCCGTTCACAAGTCTACCCGAAGAATTGTGCTGCTTGTCGGTGAAGCATCGGCATAGTGTAGGTTACACGATACCGTAAGTGAGTCGGATTACTGCCGACTATGTAGACAAATTATTCTGCATGTACCCGAGGATGATTCTTGCGCTTTTGGAGTGGTTGGCTTTCTAAAGCAAAGGTCTGATATTTCCCGGGAAATAACTATCCGGTTGTGGGCAGTGGCACGCATGTACTGCCGTTAAAGTAAAGGGAGCATTCGCGATGAATGCTCCCTTTTTGCGCAGATTTCAATGTTCAAAAAGGATTGTTGACACTAGTTAGCTTTACAAACTAGGTAACCGGTGATATATTTTGGGTAGTTGGTAAAACTAACTAGTGGAGGAAAACATGAAGCAGTCACAATTATTAAAAGGTGTCCTCGAGGGCTGCGTTCTCCTCATTATTGGGCAAGGCGAAATTTATGGTTATGAACTAATGCAACGACTGCACGCGTACGGGTTTACTTCCGTCGTCGGGGGCACCCTGTACCCGTTGTTGACCAAACTGGAAACGCAGGAGCAGATTACGGGAAACTTACGTACATCACCAGATGGGCCAGATCGAAAGTATTTTCGGCTAACTACAAGTGGAGTTAAGGCGGGCCAGGATTTCGAGCGGCAATGGGCAGAGCTGCGCGCACAGGTTGCGGCAGTGGTGGAGGACAAGAACAAATGACACACAATGCGCAGTGGTATGCCGATAAATTGAATGCGTTGGAGAAGCAATTGACACCTGCTGACCGTGATTGGTTTAATTCGCTCCGTGAGTATACAACATTAGGAGCTGTAATGCGCGATGAAACCGCGGTGAATGCACAACTTTATGCCATGATGACTGATTTATCGGCGGCGGAGCAGGATGGCGGCGACGCTATTTCATTCTTCGGCAAAGATGCTCAGAAGATGGCAGATTCTATATTAAAGCAGTTACCCCCAGCCCGATGGCAAACAATTGCTCAACTTTTAGGAATTGTTGTTGGCGTTAGCTGGCTGGTTATGCTTATTGGTGGGGGATTGACGGATGGTGCGATGACCATCAACTTGCTTTCATACCTTGCAGTAGCCGCATTATCAACCGCTATGGTAGTAATCGTGCTGGCAGTGCTTCGGTACCAGATCTATGTAACGGTACGAATTCTTAAATCACGTCTTGCTGGTTTCCTAATTATTTGGCTCATAATGATGCTATACATTGGTGGCACCCTTGCCATCGTTACTTTTATGCCGTTAACATTCGCAATTAAAGTCCCCTTTGCGTGGGCGGTTGTGCTTGTCAGCCTGGCAACAGCCCTTGCTTGCTGGCTTGTCCTACATGTGCATGACAAGAATTTCACCCCAATGGCATTCATGGCGATCATTATTGGCGCAATGACAATCTTCAGGCTATGGTGGCAAGAAACCAAGTTCATACCGGCTGGCGTTATGGGCGCGATTGTGGTGATAATAACGGCGATTGCACTGGTTGTGTACGGTTTCTGGATGAGGCACGCCGTAAAAAGTGATCAGGAATAAACAGGGACTAGTATATGAGGATTACCTCGAGTCGTGTGTGTAGCATATTGAAAGTTTGGGAACCGTGGCGTCTCCACAATATATGCGTAAAAATCTCAACTAATATATAATCATTATAATGTGCTGTGTGAATGCCACTTGCTCTTAATCTTTCGAAAGCATGATTGTCAGGGGTGATCATAATGACGGTTACAATTGGTAATGTTCTTCGCCTGCCCGCTCTTCAAGGGGCGAGCCTTTTAACCGATGCTCGCGGGTTGGAGATGCCGGTCACCGCTGTTTCCGTTCTGGAGTATTCCGAGGTGACAGCGATTCAAAAATCCTTAGTTGATCAGATTCATTATCAGGGTAATGAGTTAGTACTAACCGCCTTTGCAAATGTTCGTGATAATGTGACTGCTCAATGTGAAAATATTCGCCTTATGAAGTCTCAAGGTGATACTGGATTAGTATTATTTTATGTAGGTATCTTGATGCCAAAGGTTGACCAGATGTTGATAGATTTAGCTAACGAGTTAGATTATGCGCTGATACTGATGCCGATGAATGATCCGCATCCCGCGTACAGTGACGTGATTGGGGATGTTATGCAATCAATTTTTTTGGATCAAATGCATAACCCAATGTTCGCAATGCAATTACTGGAACAAGTAACTAAAATGCCTGTGCAACATCATTCTATTGATACAGTGGTGCGACTAATCAGTGAACGACTCCACGTAGGAATTGCTCTTTTTGACCAGGACGGTCAGGAACTTGTTAGTTGCGCGTGGCCGGCGACCGTTAATGAAAATTGGTTGAATTTTTCTCGGGCTCATTTTGAGGGTATATCAGGATTAATCGATTCACGGCAGCAGTATTGGGAGCAGGTTACAGACAATCAACATTTCGGTACCGTCAGTTTACTGATTCTTCGAGATGGTCCCGCAATGGACGTTTATGCTCGCAGTGAGGTGGTATCGGCGCTACAGATAGCCTTGAATTTGTGGGGCAAAAACCCGGGTGCCATTAACCGAAGTGCCTTGTTAACTGCAATTATGGCGGATGATCCGTTGCGTATTCATAAATTGTCTCGTTTTTTCCATGTATCAGTAAATGAGCTTCAGCATGTTTGGATAATTCCTCAGTTTGTTGGGCAGGAGAGTTCTCACCATAAGGAGCAGTTGGTTGATGAGGTATCTCGTTTTGCTACAGTAAGTCTTTGCGAGCGTTACAAAGATATGCTGTTCATTTGTGTTAATGGAGCTTTATCTGCGCGGCTAATTGCTCATATAAGTAAGTCAATAACTGACTTAACTGCATTATGGAATTATCCCGTTTCCCCGATAGTGTGCCCACATCTACTTGGCTTAAGCGATTTAAGATCAGCTACAGAATTGGTGCAAACTAATGCTGCTGATGCTGCAATGATTTTTCCACATGACGAATGTTTAACTATTGGTGAATTAAGATTAGCCCAAAAATGTCGCAATATGATTGCTCGGGGTACCACGTGGTTAAATAGCGTACTTAATGCTCAGCGTCGACTGATCGATGTTGACGAGGCACCAGAGTTGCTAGAAACCATTGCAGCATTTCTGCTTGATTGCAATTGCAGCGTGGTAGACACTGCACGGCAACTTTTTGTTCATCCCAATACGGTTAAATACAGATTGGGTAAGATAGAAAATTTGGTTGGTTTTAAGGTTGGGACGATGCCGGATTCTGAATGGCTTTACACTCTCGCCGGTATATCCAGACTTATGCAATAGCAAACATTAAAAATGCAACCACCACTTTGACCTTTTGGTCAGAGTGGTGGCTGCATTTTTGTTTGTTTCAATAATGAAATTAAAACCAGGTGAGCGTAAACTAACTTTCAATGATAACCGGTTTCAGAAGTCAGAGCGTTGTTTTCAAGCTATATTCGTGTCGTGAGTACCGGAAATATAATGTTTTTTTGTAACAATCAGTTTGCGGGCGCATCATTATCACTTTACAAATAAGGAGAAAAATATGGCAGATAATGCAGTTGATTCTAAAACAAAATTGGCGAATATGACCGATGACTATTCACTTGAACGGGTTCCTGCAGAAGGGAAAACACCGATGTGGAGAGTTTTGATTGTACAAATTGGTGGATTCGTAGCGCTCAGTCAGTTCATGTTGGGAGCGGAATTGGGCTACGGAATGAGTTTTTGGGATGCAGTGATTGCTACAACGGTCGGAAGTACATTTCTAGAATTTATCGCCTTTGGCCTGGGCGTTGCTGGTCAGCGTGAAGGGCTATCAACTTCACTGCTTTCTAAGTGGACTGGATTCGGCACAATTGGTTCTGCTGTCGTAGGTTTAACCTTTGGTATAAGTTTGATTGGGTGGTTTGGGATTCAAAATTCAATTTTTGCCCAGGGAATTATCGCCCTTTTACCGGGACATGTAAGTTTCCCCCTTGTTGCTGCGATTACAGGGCTGGTCGTAACCTTTTCAGTACTATTTGGATTTAAAGGACTGAGTTGGACTTCAAATATTTCTGTGCCTGCTTTTATTATCGTGATTGGCATTGCGACTTACAGCATGTTTAAAGGGCATACTTTGACAGGTCTGATCACCATGGCGGCTCCAGGAGCTGCTCTTTCAATGAGTGCAGCAATTACTATGGTTACGGGTAATTTCATTATTGGTGCCATTATCATGCCTGATTTGAATAGGTTTAATCACAACGCAAAGGATGTATTTTGGGTGTCGGTAATCGGCACATTAATTGGCGAACTTGGAGTTAACGTACTTGGTGTACTGATGGCACACGCTGTTGGTAAGGAAGAGATAATGCCAATTATTTATCAGTTAACGGGCGGCTTCGGCATTCTCTTAGTTATCTTCAGCTCAGTTAAGGTGAATGATTTAAATTTATACTCGGCGTCACTGGATTTTGCCAATTTCTTTAAACAAGTTTTTCGTAAAGATTTTAACCGAGGAGCGATTACCATTGTTTCAGGCTTAATTGGTACCTTTTTATCCGTCGTAGGATTGATTGACCATTTTTCTGATTTTCTAACCTTGTTAGGGTTAGTATTTCCTCCGATTGCATCCATCATGTTCATTGATTATTGGGTTTTAAAACGTTCTCGTCATGAATTGGATGAAAGTCGGCTAGTAGGCCAATTGCCATCAAAGGAAGAACGATTCCCGTTGGTCACAATTATTGCGTGGGCAGGTGGAACTTTGGCGGGTGCGTACGCAAATTGGGGGATCCAATCATTAAACGTATTAGTAATCTCCGGAGCTCTGTATTACTTGGGCATGAAATTATTTGATCGTAAAAGGCTGGAGGCTTAAAAGATGCGTCAAATTGGAGTTGAAGAATTACGTGATATCGCCACTGGGGCCGCCCTTATGGGAGCTGGTGGTGGTGGTAATCCTGAAGTTGGGAAGCTCATGGCAATCGCAGCGGTTCGAGAACACGGTCCCGTTAGCTTGCTAGATCCGAGCGAAGTTCCAGATGATTTCTTAGTGACATCACCATCCGGAATTGGCGCCCCCGCAGTTGGATTAGAAAAGTTTCCTAACGGTAGTGAGTTCGAATTAATGATGAACAAGTTGCGGGAGATTTTAGGGCGTGATGTTGATGCGGTTTTTCCCATTGAGGCGGGTGGTATTAACTCGATGATTCCGTTTATCGTTGGAGCCAAGCTGGGGTTGCCCGTTGTTGATGCGGATGGCATGGGTAGGGCCTTTCCAGAACTGCAAATGTCTACCCTCGCATTGGCTGGTCACAGAATCTGCCCGTTAATTTTAGCAGATGAGAAAGGCAACCTAGTTCAGATTGATGTCGATAGTCCACATGATGCGGAAAAGTTTGCTCGTGCTGTTACGGTGGAAATGGGTGCTACTTCCCAATCTGTCAGTGATACAACCACTGGCGATGCTTTGCGTAATGATGGAGTTTTGGGAATTATTACTAAATGCCAAAAAATAGGCCATTTAATTCGCCATTTGGGTGATTATCCTACGCCTGCAAGTGCGCTGGCAGCGTTACTCGATGTAACAAATGGTCAGCGGATGTTTACTGCTAAAATAACAGATATTAAGCACGTTACAAAGTCTGGCTTTAACTTTGGCACTGTACTTTTTTCTGGAATTGATGGTGACAGTGGTCGTATGGGTCAACTTGAATTTCAAAATGAGAACATTGTGTTTTCTGTAAGTGGAACCGTTGTTGCCACCGCACCTGACTTGATTACGCTGATAGATACTGAAACGCTAGATCCTGTCACTAATGAGGAGTTGCGGTACGGAAAACGTGTTCATGTTCTGGGCTTACCCGCGGATGATAAATGGCGCACACCTGCTGGAATAGAGTGCGTTGGCCCTCGTTACTTTAAGTACGACATTGATTATCAACCGGTTGAAGAGCTAGTTGCAGAAGCACAGAAAAAGGGGGTTATTGACTGATGAGTTATCGACTAGGAATTGACGTTGGGGGAACAAACACTGATGCAGTGATTTTAGATGATAATGATTCCGTATTAACAAGTACCAAAACGCATACGACCCCAGATGTTGAGAGCGGTATATACTCAGCAGTCGACGTTGTTTTGTCAGAAAGTGGGATTGATCCCACCTCGGTAACGGCTGCTATGCTGGGGACCACCCAGGCAACTAATGCCATTGTTGAGCGCAAGCAACTGGCGCGCGTTGGGGTTGTTAGACTCGGGTATCCGGCTACTGCTGCCATCCCCCCTTACACTGAGTGGCCAAAGGATTTGGTGAATTCACTCACTGGACAGTATCAACTCGTACACGGTGGATATGAATATGATGGCCAATTATTAACGCCTATAGATGAAGATGAGTTACGGACAACTTTCCAAAAGTGGTCGGGGAAGGTAGACTCTGTAGCAATTGTGGGCGTATTTTCAGCCTTAAATCGTGACCAGGAAGAGCGGGCAGCGGACATTGCCAGAGAAGAGTTAGGGGAAGAAATTTCGGTTTCCCTATCATCCAAAATTGGTAGTATTGGACTTATTACGCGGGAGAATGCCACTATTTTGAATGCCGGCCTGTATCAAGTCATTAGTCGAGTTACCAAGGGCTTTTCGGCTGCTTTGAAGGCGAAGGGTGTGGTTAATGCTCAAGTGTACCTATGCCAAAATGATGGTACGCTGATGTCGTTAGAGTATGCCGCTAAATACCCAATACTGACCATCGGTAGCGGTCCGACTAATAGTATTCGCGGGGCATCGTATTTGTCTAAACGGCGAAATGCCCTGGTTTTGGACATCGGGGGCACAACCTCAGATTTAGGAGTATTGGTTAATGATTTTCCCCGCGAATCAAGTAAGGCTGTATCAGTTGGAGGGGTACAAACTAATTTTCGGATGCCCGACATACTTTCTATTGGGTTGGGTGGAGGAAGCATCGTTCGCCAGCTGACTGATGGTTCGGTGACCGTTGGGCCCGATAGTGTTGGTTACGCAATTACAGATAAAGCCTTGTGTTTTGGAGGTGATACGATTACCGCCACCGATATCGCCGTCCGGTTAGGTAAGGTGAAACTCGGTAATCCAAAGTTAACGGACGTGATTTCGCTATCCGTTGCACACAAAGCAGTAGATGTTATTCAAGCCCAGTTGGCTAATGCTGTTGATAAAATGAAGACGAGCGCAGAACCTGTGGATTTAGTTTTAGTTGGCGGCGGGGCCATTATTGCTACCGAGGCGATTGCAGGCACTAAGAAGACGTTTACTTCTGCACTGGGCGGTGTGGCAAACGCGATTGGAGCCACCATTGCTCAGATTGGTGGTCAGTCTGAACGTTTGTATCAGTACGTCACGATTCCCCGAGAAGAAGCAATCACTGCTACGACGGAGGATGCTACACGTCAGGCAGTTGAGGCCGGTGCCGACCAAGACACTGTTCAAGTGGTTGACGTGGAGGAAGTACCTTTGCAATATGCTCCTGGAGATTCAACTCGGGTCAAAGTTAAGGTTGTTGGTAATATGGTGTGATTTACGTGAACTGCCAGGTTGGATTTTACCGACGTATTTAACTTCTGGGACTTAAACAAAAAACACTCAGACCAACATCTGGGTGTTTTTGATTGGATAGGAAAGGCGAGATTAGAAATATTGCGCGTTGTCCAGATGATGGGGGCGAAACTCAAATGTGATACAATGTAAGCGCTTGATAATATTGCAACCTACATACCACAAGGAGGCCCCCATGTTCCAATACTCGCTTCGCTACACCCTGGATCCGCGTACCAATACGCCGGCCAAAGACGCCAAGCTGTACGCCTTTGTTCAACAGGCACACGTCGATAACGTTGCGTTCTTCATCAACCCCGAAGAGCTCAATGAAAGTCACCTGGATGCTGACCAGACCCAGATGTGGCTGGACGCCATCAAACCCGTGTCCGACCACCTCGCCACCCTCGGCGTCAGCACCAGCCTGAATCCTTGGACTACCATCATGCACTCTGACCGCGGACACACCGTTAGCCCCGCCCTCGGGTTCAGCACGTTGGTCGACATTAACGGCTGGCAGGCGACAGAAATTGCTTGTCCCGGTGATCCGGGGTGGCGGGCGTATTTGGCTGACCGGTACGCGCAGTACGCGACTTTGCATCCCCGCGAATTGTGGCTCGAGGACGACTTCCGCCACTACAACCACACGCCGCTGAAACTGGGCTGTTTCTGCGACCGGCACATGGCCATCTACCAGGAAAAGTTGGGCCGGAAAGTCTCCCGGGCCGCATTCGTGGCAGCCATGCTGGCGCCCGGTGCACCCACGCCCGAACGCAAAGTCTACCTGGATACCGCTCGCGAAGAGATGAAGGCGACCGTCAGCGCAATTGAAGCGCAAGTCCACGCCGTTTCGCCCGAGACTAACCTGGCACAGATGACGTCGTTCCCGAACTGGCACGCCTTGGAGGGACGCGACTGGGCCGGGCACTTTGCGGGTCTATCCGGTGAGGGTCACCCATGGGTTGCCCGGCCACACTTGCCTGCGTACAACGAAATTGCGCCGCTCAAGTACAGCCGCGTCTTTGAAGACTACACCCGCACCACCGCCGCCTACCTGGGGGACGATGCGGAACTGTTGCCCGAGCTCGAGAACTACATGTACTCACCGTTCGTGAAGTCGGTGGCCTTTACCCAGTTCCAGATTGAGACCGCCGCGTTGGTCGGCGCCCGCGGCATCCTCCTCAACCTCTTTGACATGATTGGTAACGGGATTGACGATGATTATCATTACGCGGAGATGCTGGCTGCCAGCAAGCCGTTCCTCGACGACATCACCACCCACCGTCTGTGGATGAGCACGACCCGGGGTATTCGGGTGCTGGTGGATCAGGACTCCGCGTACACGTTACACACGCACGCGGGCAAAGACCCGGTGGAACTGTTGCCGCACGAGACTAACTGGGCCGCACTGCTGGGTACGATGGGTTTCTCCACCACCATTACGCCGGTACAACCCGATACACACTTTGCGGGTGAACAGTTGGCCATCAGCGGCCAGCTCCTCCGCAACTTTGCACCGGACACGATTCAGCAGTTGTTAACGGATAACGTCACGCTGCTGGATGGTGAGGCCGTGCAGGTGTTGCTGGACCTGGGTTTGGGTGACCTGATACACGTCGACAATGCTGAGTGGCACGCCGTTCGGACCGGCTACCAGTCCTACGAAGCCGCGGACGGGCACACCGTCGAGGGGGTTGCCGACCCGCGCGTGACGATGTTGCAGCATACCGGGGATTACCTGCGGTTGGGATACGCGCCTGGGTCTGACGTCGACGTTTGGAGCCACGCGTACAGCGCGGACGGGACGCAACTGGGGCCGGTCATGGCGGTGATCAACCACCGCACAATCGTGATGCCAATGGATGAGGACCCCAAGTACGGGTGGGAATCCCAGTACGTCGGGTTCAAGCAGGGGTTGTACCAACAGATGCTGGACACGATTACGAATGTGGACTACCTGGTGGGGATGCCGAATGCAAAGTTGATTGTGACCACGCAGGACGGCCTTATGCTGTGGGCGGCCAATTTTACTTTGGATGATTATGACCGCATCACGTGGGTGCCGGCGCACCATTTGGACGCCACCACGGCGGTAGTGCTGAGCCGTGACGGGGACCAGAGCGTCACGACGTGGGTGCCACTGAAGCAGGAAGACGGCCGGGTAGTAATTCCGGTGCGACTCCCGCATTTACAGATGGTACAAATTCACTTTGAATAACAAAAATGGTATCCAGTCACGTGACGGGGCGGGGTACCATTTTGCGTTAGTTGGTGGGTGCTGCATGTTGTTATTAGGTGTATACTGGCGTTGTGAAGAACACGCTTACTTTTTGGAAACAAGTTAATCGTGATAACAATTCGGGAGGGAAACATTATGGACGTAACGGATTCAATCAAACGGCTGCGTTGGACGGTGGAACACCACTTTCTGCACATACAGGCGCAACACGACTTTATGCGCGCGTGGGCCATTCAGTTTGAGCTGGCGTACACCGACTTTCGGGTGATCCAGATGGCGCTGCAGTTGAGCGGGGAAGAGCAGCACCCGTTGCTGGGCGAGTTTGCCAAGGCTTACGATGATGTTTACCAGTACGAGTACGCGTTCGTTGCTGGTGGACTGGCCGGATTCAATGACAAGTTCGGCGGCCACATGGATGATTACCAGCATGCCGAGTCTAAAATGTTAGGGCTGATTGACCGCGTAGACGCGTTGCCGGCACTGCACACGTTTGGGGCGTAATGAGGTAAAGATAAAATTATTTGGTGGGCGCGGACATTCTCCGCGTCTTTTATTGCTTTGAAAAAATGTCTTTTGTAACGATTTTGGGGTAGTGGATTATCACTAGAAAGGTTGGTGTCACGCGTGTTTAAGGTTGATTTTGATCAGTCAGTGACGATGGACAAAGTGCCCAGCACCTCGGCCGCCGACGCACTGCAGGATTTGATGGCAATGCACCACGTCACCCAGGCGGACTTTGCCCAACATATCGTAATTTCGCAAAAGCAGCTGTCGTTTATCCTGAATCGTAAGGCGTACATGAGTATCACCGTTGCTAAACGGATTGAGCAAGCCACCGGGGTGAGCGCGCGCCTGCTCGCCCAATTAGACTTTAATTATCGGCTGGCCCACGAAGACGGTGGGGATTCTATCCTGGTAACACCGTTCGATTGGGCGAATGCTTGAAACTAGGTTCAAAGTCTGTGTCCGGACGGGTGCAATTTCCGGACCGCAGCGAGCGCGGCAACTTCGCGTGCAGTTAATGTGAGACCATCCGTAATCATGACCATTGATATCTGGTTGAGTAATTGCTGGAATGTGTCGGCAAAGGTTGCGCCGCATGCATCCTGTAATTTGGATAGGGATGATTGCACGTAGGTGGCGGTCTGCGAATGTGCATGGTCAGTTTGCAGAGCCTCATTGAGTTCGCGCATTGCCGCTATGATTTGATCGTGGTTGAACATTGTATTTCCTCTTTAGGTTGATGAACTTCCCTATGAATGAACCTGTTGTAACGTATACTGTAAACGAAAACAGTTAGTTTGCAAATCGCCTGTGATTATGACGGAGGTGGGTTGATGAGTGCTGCTAAAAGCTCTGATGAAGTTAAGCATTTGGACTTGGTCAGGATACGCAAAGTTGGCGACGAAATCATGGTCCCATTACCCGTATCGTTTAATATTGATGTTAATATTGAATACAGGGCAGTTCTAAAAGAGGACGGTGTCATCAAGTTGATACCCGGTAACACCAATTTATATGATGAAGCGACTGGGCTTGATGTCAGAGCCGCAATTGAGAAGAATCACGTGAAAGATAATGGTTCCTTAGTGGGCCGCGAAAATTTTTGGACTGAGGACTAATATTTACAACGACAGTCACGCCCTACCGCATATTAGCGGTAGGGCGTGACTGTTTTTACAGCGTTATACCGCTTTCCGCCACTGTGGCTAGTACCCGCAGATTCTGCATAAACCCGCGGCGAGCCACCGGCCGCAGCAGTTTGAGCGGCACCCCGGCTACGCCCGCGGGGTCAACTACGACGGTCTGGACGACCACTGTATCGTCGCCGTCTCCCGTCAGCGCGAAGTCGACTTGGTAGTTGAGGCGGTCACCCTGGACGTGGTAACTAATCACGTCACCTTTGTTCGACACCGTCAATTCCTCAGCGGCATTGATGGCGTCACGGTGCCGGTGAATGGCAAAGGTGTGGTTGGCGGTCGTGGCCACCGTGTTGATTTCCTCATCCCAGTTAACTAGCCGCTGCGGGTTAGCTAGAATGTCGGCCACGGCGGCCGGGTTGGCCTGGATGGTAATGGTGTTATCAAAGAATTTTTGCATGTCTGTCACGCTCCTTATTAAGTATGGTTTCAGCATACCGAACGGGGCGGGTCAGCAAAAATCAGAATACTAATATTTACGGTTTGTGCACGTGTTCATCAAATAGTTGCGCGAGGAAGGCTGATTGTTGTTCTGCTTCTAGGTGGCGGCCCGCGTCGCCGTTGCTTTGCGCAATCACCGCGATGAGGTAGTAACAATTGGCCAGCATAAAGTGTGAGTCGTGGGCCGTGATAAAGTCGATGCCGTCTAACAGTAGCTTAAGACTGCGGTGGTCCCGCTCCAACTGGTGCTGCGTGAGGGCGGCGAGGTAGTAGACCACGTTGAGGTTGGGGTCAAAGCGGTCGCCGCCCAGCTCGGCGAGCGCCCGGTCGCAGTATTCGTCGGCCGACTTTGCCTGCTGGTTGATGGCGTCGAGGTACGCCATAGTGACCCAGGCGAGGCGGGTCAAAGCTGTGGGCGTTGCCGGTGCGCTGGCGAGTGACTGCTGGAGCGATTGGCGGACCGCCGTCAGCTGTGGGGTCGCGGGTGCCTGTAGTTGGGCGACAGCCATGTAGTAATAATAGGATTGCGTTTGGGCGTCAGTTTGGACGTGGTCAATCACGTCTTGGTCGTTCAGTAAATTCAGCAGTTCTTGGTAGCGGTGCGCGTTACAGAGCGTGACCACGCGGTCGTTGATGGTGTCCGCATCGCTAATTGCGTAGTTGGTCGCGAGGTTGAGTACGTCCAGCGCCAACCCGAGGCGCGCACACAGCGCGATGAGTAGCTGGGCGTTCGGCGTGTACCGGTCGTGCTCAATTGATGAGAGCATGGACTGGGAACAGATACCGTCCGCTGCCTGGACTTGCGACAACCTTTGCGACTGCCGTTGTTGTTTGAGGATACTACCGATTGTGGGTTGCATAGGGCACCTTCTTCCATAATGCCAAGATCAGTAATTTAGGTAGATATTGACGTGGGCTTGGAATCATAGTTTTGGTAAAGGTACCACTGGCTTGTTTGTCGGTCAACGATACTTTGTCTTTGTGATGGCGTGTGTATAAGGGTTATGAAAGTAACTAGCGTAAATTAATAATATATATACGATGATTTTATCGCTTTTTCGGTCGTATGCCCCGTTAACCAATGCTATAATCTTATCGTGAATAAGCCCATAGTTGCCGGGTTCTAACATGTCGCTACGGACGCAAATAGTGAGGGTGCATTATGTTTAAAGGTTCAGGGAAAAGTTGGCGTACTGTCTTTGCATTACTGATGGGTCTGGTACTGATTTTGGGGCAGCTGTTTACGGCGGTGCCCTCCAGCGTTGATGCGGTTGGTGGCGGTCAAGAGTTACCGTCGCAAGGGTTAACGGCTGCGGACGCAACGGTCACCGACCAGAATGGCAAGGTGGTCCAAAATCCGGGCCAGCTGACGCTTTGGGATAACGTTAAGGTGCAATACCACTGGTCGGTGGGCGACGACGTGAAGGTGCAATCTGGCGACTACGTGACGGTGACCTTACCAAACGGGGTTGAGTTTAGCCAGGTTCAATCGTACCCCGTGGTTGATCCGGACAATCAGCAGCTGGTCGGGAATTTTTATGCGGACAAAGGCGCGACGACCGGCCGCATCACCTTTGGCACCTACTACCAGCAACACCAGTACGGCAAAGCCGGGACGCTTGAATTTTGGGCTCGCGGCGAGAAGAATACTGGTTCTGACGTGACGGGCAACCAGGATTATGCCCGGAAAATCGGCTGGTTGATTGATGAAACCTACAACCACCAGACGCAAAGGTATACCCAGGTTCAGTGGCAGGTCGCGATTAACCCGAACAACCAGTACCTGAAAAACGTGCAGGTAGTGGATACAATCGGTACGTCGAACCAGACGTTGGCGGCGGACACTTTCCACGTAACGTACGCGGCATCGGGTAAGGACGTGCCGACGAGTGACTACACGGTGACTCACAGCGGCAGCAACCTGACCGTGACGTTCAAGCAGGACATCACGGAGGCCCTCAACCTGCTGTACGCCACTAACATTACGGATGCGGCGTACCTGGCGACCGGGGCGGCGGCCGTGATGAACAACAGCTTCACCATGAGCGGGAAGCTCGCGACTACGGGTGGCGACGTCGACTTTGACACCACCAGCGGTTCGTACTCCGGCCAGGCACAGGTCCGTGTTGGTGGCAGCGCCACCGGCGACGGGACGGAAGGCAAAGTCACGGTCAATGGGCACAAAGTGTGGGCTGACCACGATAACCAGGATGGGTTGCGGCCTAGCAGCATCCAGATTGGTGTCTTTGCCAACGGCGGGAGTACGCCAGTCCAGACGCAGACGCTGACGACCCCGAACACCGACTTTGCGTTTAATGGGCTCGATGAGGTGGACGTGAACGGGACGCCGATTACCTACACGGTGCGCGAGCTGAACGTGCCGGATGGGTACACCAGTAGTGTGGACGACGCGACCAACACGATTACGAACACGCACGAACCGGCGACGACGACGGTTCGGGGCACGAAGACTTGGTCGGACAAGGATGACCAGGACGGCATACGTCCTGCTAAAGTGACGGTAGCGTTGTTTGCCAACGGTCAGCAGACGGCGACGAAGACCGTCACGGCGGCGGACAACTGGCAGTATGAATTCACTAGCCTGCCAGAGTTTGCGGCGGGGCAGAAGATTAACTACACTGTGCAGGAACTGAACGTTCCAGATGGGTACAAGGCTAGCGTTGACGGTTTTGACGTGACGAACACGCACGAACCGGCTACCACTAGCGTGCAGGGTACCAAGACCTGGAAGGATCAGAACGACCAAGATGGCATACGTCCGTCCAAAGTGACGGTAGCGTTGTTCGCCAACGGTAAGCAGACGGCGACAAAGACCGTCACGGCGGCGGACAACTGGCAGTATGAATTCACTAGCCTGCCAGAGTTTGCGGCCGGGAAGAAAATCACTTAAACCGTACAGGAACTGAACGTGCCGGACGGTTACAAATCCAGCGTTGATGGCTTTAACGTGACGAATTCGCACGAGCCGGGCACAACGACGGTCAGTGGTACCAAGACGTGGGTGGACAAGAACAATCAGGACGGAATTCGTCCAGGCAAAGTAACCGTAGCCTTGTTCGCCAATGGTAAGCAGACGGCGACGAAGACCGTCACGGCTGCCGACGACTGGCAGTATGAATTCACGAATCTGCCAGAGTACGCGGCGGGGCAGAAGATTGTCTACACGGTGCAGGAACAGAACGTGCCAGAAGGGTACAAATCAAAGGTTGACGGCTTCGACATCACGAATACACTAGTGCCGACGACACCGACGACACCGACGACACCGACGACACCGACGACACCGACGACACCGACGACGCCGACGACACCGACGACACCGACGACACCGACGACACCGGCAACGCCAACAACGCCGGCCACCCCGCCAGTCATGCCGGACACGCAGGGGACACCACCAGTGACCCCGGCGGTCGTACCAGCAGCGCCAGTGACCCCAAAGTCGCACACGCCGCAACATGGAATTTTCCCAGCGACGGGCGAACGGGTGGCCTGGATCTTGGTGTTTATCGGTCTGGTATTACTCGCCGCGGTTTGTGGCCTAATTACAATCCGCCGGCAACGGGCATAATCTAGCAGCCGGTACACAGCCGATAATCAGTCTTGTATACAACAATGGCGTCCCCCAAGTGTGGGGGACGCCATTTTGTTGCTAAACGCGTTCGGCCAGCAGTTCGCCGAGTTTGAGCGTGGTCTGTACGTTGCGAATGGTAATTTGCGTTGAAATTGCCGCGGGCGTCCGCGACCACCGCGTGTCCATAAACTTGGTGGCTTTGCTGGTAACAAAGATGACGGGGCCATCAACTCGGCTTTGCTCCTCCTCATCATCCACCGCACCCATGGCAGCCAAGACCTTGTCGGGCGACGTTGGTGGGCAGACAAAGATGGCATTGCTGATGCTGCCGGCCGCCGGCGCTGTCCACCATGCGGGGGCGGGCGCCAGCACCTTGAGCAGTTCGCGGGCCACAAAGGTGCTCACGGGCACGTTCAATCCCCATTCGCGCACGACGGCTTGGCTCCGTTCCTGCACCACGTCGGGTGGCTGTGAGCTCGTCAGCATGACGTTGCCGGAATTAATGTATGTGCGCACGTTGGTGAAGCGCGCGGACGTAAAGGCGGCGCGCAGGTCCGCCATGGTAATGCGGTTGTTGCGGCCAACGTTGATACCGCGTAACAGAGCTAAATATTCCATCAGAACCCCCTGCTTGGTTAACACGGATGCACTCAATGTCCGTGGTCATCCTCGTTCTTGATTGCTTTGGCGATATTCTACCACAGACAATCCAACGTTGCGATTTAGTTTGTAGTAAGAATAATATTTTTTTGATCGCAAAAAGACTGTCTTGACATGACGAAAATCGGCTCACAATTGTAATTGTTGTGAACTTTGGCCATGCGGTATGAATGTTGATTTATATCGTAAGTGTTGGTTAATTGCCCGCAGTGACGGTAATGGCATTCACAAACTATCAAGTCGATAATTGTGATGGTATCCAATGCAGCCCGCTAATAGCTGTTACTTATGGCAGTATAAAAATATTGAAAGAATAACGTTAACATGATACTCTTTGCTTGTGATTTAATGGGTGGTTTAACTCGTTGGAGAGCACGGTTATTGTACTGGACAATGACCTTACACATAGCAGTAGTCCGGCTTTGGGGGAGGAGGGCAGAACGGAGAAGCTTATGAAGAAATCATTATTGGGTTCAATTTTCGTCGCTGGTATCGTGCTGTCTGGGATTGCAGCACAGCCACAGGTTCAGACCCACGCAGCGGAGGACACCGCTGCGGCGGCTGCCACTACGCAGACGGACGCAGACTCCGCTGCGACTACGCCGGCAGCCACCGCGGATAGCCAGGCGCCGGTCAAGAGTCAGGTGCCATCGGGTCAGACCATCAAGACTGATGGGCAGAACGACACGATTAGTACGGCCGATGCCGATGCCAAAACGGACAGTAACGGCGATTTGGCGTATAAGCACGTAGGTAACGGCGGCGTGGTTCAGGTAACTGAAGGTTATGACGACAACGGTAAGGAAGATGGTTATTACAAGGCCACCGTTTCTAATCAGAACGCCTTTAAATCAGACGACACAAATGATACCAGTGGCTATAATACTTTAGGTGCGACCAGCGTGTTCAAGGGCGATACAACTTACTATGCGGAGTACGCAAATGGTGCATGGCAAGCCAATTCATTGACCATGACTGATGGTCAGGAACCAGCTGGTCGTCAGAGCTTTAACGTTGATGTTTCTAGTATTGCCGAGGATATGGACGGTTCTCACTTTGATCAACAGCTCGCTGATGGTGTGAGTGTCAGCGTGTCCAAGTCTACTCATGAAGACGACGGCAACCACGTATTCCCTGGTGGCACCTACTTTGATGTTGAAATTTACGGTAGCAACGGCTTTAACGATAACTACCAAACGAAGTCTGAATCTGATGATGAAATCGCTCAGATGACTGACGCGTACGTTAACGTGCCGTACACCTTCCACTACTTTGACACGAACAACAACCTGATGACGGGCACGCTGAACCTGATTAACGGGAAGATTGAGACGCCAGCAACCACCACGACGACGCCAGACACGGACAAAGGCGATACGGAAACACCAACGACGACGCCAGATACGGACAAGGGTGACACGGAGACGCCCGTAACGACGCCAGATACAGACAAAGGTGACACCGACACGCCAGCAACGACGCCAGATACGACTAAGGCCGATACGAGTACGCCAGCCACCGACACGACTGACGGCAAGGAACCGGCCAAGCAGCCTGCGGGCGAGCCTGCCCCGGCCAAGGCCCCTGCGACAACTCCGGCTGCAGCAGCGCAACCAGCGACGGCGACGCCTAAAGCAACTCAGCTAGCCGCCCAACCAGCAGCCAAGGCTCAGACTCCGGCTGAACCAGCTGCGACGACGCCAGCCAAGGCCCTGCCAGCAACTGGTGATCAACAGACCACGCTGCTCGCAGCCTTTGGTACGGCCATGTTGGCCCTGGTTAGCCTGAGTGGATTGGTTAGCCGCAAGCGTCGCGCTTAATTTTAACTACCTCCTTTAGCGAATAAAATATTAACGACCCGGTTTTGCCGCGCAACAACAGCGACGAAACCGGGTCGTTTTGGCGTTGGAGCACTGGTTGCCACGCATTATTTCCACCACTTTGCTTACAACCGTCGTCAGCCCCGCCCGCCTAGCCCTGTTATACTTAATGGTGTGAAGACTGCTACTAAGGCCAGAATAACGGAGGATCGACATGACACAGACGTATGATTACGATGTTTTGTTTCTCGGTGCGGGTCACGGGACCTTTGATGGTGCCGGGCCCTTGGCGGCAAGCGGCAAACGGGTGGGCGTCATCGAGAGTGGGCTCATCGGCGGCACGTGTCCGAACCGCGGCTGTAACGCCAAGATTACGCTGGACGCGCCGGTGACCGTGCAGCGTGCGGTGGAGCGGATGCAGGGCGTGGTGAGTGGCAAAGTAGGCATCAATTGGTCGGAGCTGGTGGCGCACAAGCAGACCATCATTGACCCGCTGCCGGGCAACATTGCGGGTAAGTTGACGCAATCCGGCGCGGATATTATCCATGGCCGCGGAGTGCTCATCGACGCCCACACCATATCGGTGGATGGCCGGGCTTATACCGGCGACAAAATTGTGGTTGCCACCGGGCTGCGTCCTCACCGTTTGGACGTACCGGGCGACGAACTGGCGATTGACAGCTCCGACTTTATGAACCTGCGCGAGTTGCCGCACCGCATCGCCATTATGGGCTCGGGCTACATCAGTATGGAGTTTGCCACCATCGCCAACGCGGCCGGGGCGGACGTCACCGTCCTGATGCACGGCGACAAGGCGTTACGCCGGTTCCACCAGCCGTTCGTGGAAGCGGTGATCGACGACTTGCAAAGTCGCGGGGTCACCTTTGTCCGTAACGCCGGTATTCGTCAACTATCCCGGGATGACGGCGACATCACGGTGCACTACGGGGATGACGCGACGCTCGCCGTTGACATGGTGCTGGACGCGACCGGACGGATTCCGAACGTCGAGGGCATCGGGCTTGAGGCGGCGGGCGTGACGGTGACGCCGCACGGGATTCCGGTGAACGACCACCTGCAGACGAACGTGCCGTCAATCTATGCGGCGGGGGATGTCATCGATAAGGAACAGCCGCGGCTGACCCCCACGGCCACCTTTGAATCCTACTACCTCTACCAGCTATTTAGCGGACAGACGGATGCGGCGATTGATTACCCACCGATTCCGACGGTGGTCTACACGTCGCCGCGGATTGCGCAGGTCGGCGTGCAGCCAGAGAGTGCCGAGGCGGTGGGCGCAAGCGTGGTCCACAACCACGTGCCGGACGATTGGTACCGCCAGATTGACGAGCAAAGTATCGGTGATAGCCTGCTGGTATTTGATGATGATCACCACCTGGTGGGGGTCGCGGAGATGAGCGAGCAGGCCGAGGATGCGGTGAACACGCTGCTGCCGGCGGTGGTGTTCGGCTACGACCGCGACCAGATGTGGCGGATGGCGCACTTGTTCCCGTCGATCAGTGCGTCGGCTTGGCACAAGATTCGGTAGTGGGGATGTTGTGGGCGTAACGTAAATTGGGCGTTAGGTCCGGATAGCACACAGGACATATTTATGGATATGCGCAAAGGCTGCGTTGGACCGCGACGGTACGGCGTTTGTGGCGACAAACTGAATATGCGCGCACGCATATTTGGTGGGGGGCGAACGAATGATATGTTCGCGCGGTTGAGCGGCGATATTGCGCATATGCGTAAATATGTCCTGTGCCTTATATACGGTTGACGGATAAATTTTAATTGCGGCCAGCCGCCGCAGTACCATAATTTTTTTGAAGCGGGCGTATCGACAAAGATGATTTGTTGATACGCCCGTTTTTTGCTTTAACGGTTTTGGAAAAATTTTTTTATTGGTTGGCGATCTTATCAGAGTATACTGACTTTGTACATTTCATATAAATATGACGGAGGAATTGTTGATGAAGAGAAACAAAATATTGATTAGCTCAGTGGCACTTTTGGGATTAACGGTTGGTGCTAATGAGATCAATCACTTGTTGGATAACGGCAGACAGGCCTCAACCCAGGCGGTGTCGAATGATGATCGAATGTCGCGCAGTGCTAGTGCCAGTTCCAACGTTGCTGTAAAGGCCACTAAAATTTCAGCGACGGCCGATGTGGCAACTCGTTCCGCAAATGTAGCAAGTCAAGACGCTGCTTTAACTGCCGACGCCGTTTCCTACCCCCAATCGTGTATTGACGCTGAGGTCGCTAGGACTGCTGATTATTCATCAACCAAATCTGGTGTTAACTTGCAGGCCACGATAGACTCCAATGTTGCTGCGGTAGCAACTCTTTCTACAAATGTGCGAAGCCAGGTCGCTGCCTCAGCCGTTGCTGCAGTTTACTACCCCCAATCTGACATTAATGCTGAGGCTGTTTTGGCCGCTGATTCTCCGTCGGGTATGTCGATGGCCTCCCACAAAAATCTTGCAGTAGCTGACAGCCAAATCGATAGAACGGCTTTTGCTCGATCAGCTGATGATGCAAATACGTCCGCCGCAGCCTCTGCATCCGCAGTTGCTGGTAGTCAAGTAGATTGACAGCGTATTTTTTAAAAAGTTTAAGTGTGTGACAAAAAAGTCCAAAACAAGGTTATTTGCGATACCCACAAACGGATTATCGCGGTTTACCTTGATCTGGGCTTTATTTGCTTAGTTAATAAAATTAGAAATTAATTTGTTTCGTTGGTGTTTTCGTTATTGTCCGTCGTTTCCTCGTCCTGCCCCTTATCCTTATGGTCCTGATACCACCGGTAGATCCACCAGAGTAGCAAAAGTATCAGTAACAGAATAATCGCGTCCCGCCACAGGTTCATGGGGCTGAACGTGTCGCGCGGAATGGTGTGCGTTCGCCTTGCTTCCTTGAGTGAAATCCGCCGGCCGTACACCAACAGGCGGTGGTCGTTAATGCCGATGGGCGTACACGTCATTAGGATGGCGCGGTTCTGCTTGCTCTTCACGTAGAAGTGCGACACCGCGTCGGCGCGCTGCGGGTCGATGACCTGCTTGCGGTACACCTTGTAGGCGAGGCGGTGGGCAAAGACGTCGAGGTAGAACACGTCGGCCTTCTTCATGTAACGGATGTTGTCAAAGAAGATGCGGTTGGCCATCCCCGTATGCCCGGTCACGGACGACGTGACGTAATGGCCCTTGCTTGGTAGGGATGTGAATGGCATGACGCCGGTACCCTTCGCGAGAATGCGGTCACTATCACCGTAGTAGACCGGCATCCCCTTGAGGTGGATGCTGGGGATGCTGACGTTACCAATCGCCGCTTTGGGGTGCCCGTCCATAATTTCCTTAATCGTGACGGGCCGGTATGGGTGTGGCCGGCGTTGTTGCGTGGCGTAGGCGTTCGCGTTGTACTGGCGAATCAACTCGTCACGCTTGGCGTCGGCGGGGTACAGGTGTTTACGGTAGTTTTCAGCCAGCCGGATACGCTGGTTGTCCTGCTGGTGTTCGTAAATCATGGGGGCAAAGAAAAGGATGGCCCCGAGGATTAACATCGTGCCGAAAAACCATTTGAGCCAACCGTGACGTTGACGGGGTTGTTGCTGCTGATCGTTATTGGCTTTCTTCTTTGACACGATTAAAACCTCCGTATGCAAAATGTGGCACTGCGCGTAGTCCCGCCAATTCAGTGTTGACAGTGCGCAGCTTGGGGAGCGGGCGGAGTCGAAACACGGATTAGGGCCATACGTAGTACCACTAAGTATGAGGGCTAACGCACGCATGTATGCAACATTTTGGGGACGCACGTTAACCTACGACAACATCATACCCACTTTTTACCGTCATGTGTACAAATGGGACAGTTGTGACCAGGCCAAAAGTGTCTTGGGTACCCAAGGTTGGGTGCAACCGTGCCGCTAGCGTGGGTTTGAATGCAAAGTACGGGGAAAACAACAATTAGCGGTACGGATGTGTGGCAGGTAAACGCTGGCTTTTCAAACATTAAGACGATATTGTTTAAAGCTTGCCTGAGATTATCACCGTAATATAGATAAATCGGTCACAAGTGGCCATATTTTGTTATAATTAACCCGAATACTGAGCCGTACTTGTTGGTTAAATATTGCTCAAATTTTTTGTACAAAAAATGTAAATAGTGGGTAATTGACTGGTGCCCGGGTTGGATAAATAGGAGGCCGTGATGGCTGTGGATTATGGAGCGGTAGGTCGTTATATTGAGGATTTGCGGTTGGCTAAGCACATTCCGCGGCAACGTTTGGCGGATGACCTCGGCTGGTCGCAGAAGACTTTGCAGCGCATCGCTCAGGGTCAGGTTGACATGAAGTTGAGCCAGTTTATCCACCTACTGTCGTACCTCACGGCGGAACCGGAAGAAGTCCAAGGATTGGTGGAGGGCCATACCTGGTCGTTCGATCAAGTGGACGGTCATATTATCAATGCGGGCGCAACTGGCGATACGCAGCAATTGGAGAGTATCCAGGCCGAGCTCACTGCGGCAGCCAAGGATGAATACCTACCCTGGATGAAGAGTGAGATTATGACCTGTGAGATTATGCTGTGTGAATTACGCAGTGACAGTGATGGTGCCCGGCAGGCGGCCAACCGTTTGTTCCGGCAGTTTGCCAACTATGAACAGTGGACGGCCTTCGACTTCCGCGTGGTTAGCCGCGTAGTGAGTTACGTGCCGTATGCCGAACTACAGGGCACCTTTAAGGGCCACAGTTTGAATACTCGGGCGTTGGGATGGACTAACCTCGATGATCAGTCGGACGCCGTGCTGGACAGTTTCTATATTGGGCTGCTCGACAGCGCGGTGGATTCTGGCGAGGTGCACAACGTGCTGGAAGCCAGCGATCTCATTCGCAAACGGGTTGTGCTGTGGAGCAACTATTACTTCCGGATGTACAAGCGACTGTGTGAGGCCATTGAGGAGTACCTGACGGGCGACCAGAAGCGGGCCGTGCAGATGAAGGACGACCTGCTGGCCAGCGTCAGTGGGTTCATACCTGAGGGCATCTTCAGGCGCGACCACGATGGTATCGAACAACTCTGGCGCTCCATCCAGCAACTGGCACCTGCAAAGTAGCGGCGGGGGGCGGCAGCGTAGGCCGGGTTGGTGAGCTGCGGCTTACGTGCCCTGCGCCGTGATTGCTACACCCGCACGCTCCAGCCCGTCCCGGGCTTCCACGAATCTTGGAGCCAAAGAAAACCACTTTGTATCCAAGA